>MPMN01000039.1 GCA_002238525.1 Flavobacteriaceae bacterium bin25 | reverse complement strand
ATATCAATGCTGCCAATAACATCAGGGACATCGGAGCGTGTTCCTTCTTCCAAAACCCTCTGAGAGGGAACAACTTTGGGAGTAAAGAGTGTTCCTTGTCGAATCGGGCGATGGTACACCGAACCTTTAAAATACCTTGGATCATGCATGGTCGTAAAGGGAAAAAGGGGGTAAGTCAACATGAGTAGATGTTCATCTACATATAGCTTTCGTTTTAAACGAATTCTAATCCACAATAAAGTGATTAGAACCAATTAATTCATATACCTTTGAATCATAATTCAAAAGTTGAATTGAGAGTTCATTGTACGTACAAGAACGTCTTTTAGTGCTATTAGCGTATTTCAAATGAGAAAAAACGATTTTATCCATTATAGCCAATTCAAAGAGACTTCAATAAAGCATGATTCTATTTTTATAAAAACCTCTTTCTCAATTAAGGATCTATCCGATAGTAGTATCATCAATAAAAATGAAACTTTCTTACAACCAACTTTTGACATAATCAGAAAGTCTTTCCTATCATTAAAAGTTGGCGGGCTTCTTTTTGTATATGGAACACCAAAACATCTTCCATTTTATGCAAAGTATTTAAATGATTTTTCAGACCAAAGAGATAAATATCTTTTTAAATACTGGATAGCTCTTGAGTTTAGTCCAATGCAAGTCCACCAGCCTTTACCTCATTCTCATATTGGGTTATTAATGTACTTGAAAACCAAAAAAGGGAAAAGTTCATCTCCGTTTAAACTGAACACAAAGGAGTATAGAATACCACATTCAAATTGTGCATCCTGTGGAAAGAACATAAAAGATTGGGGAGGTAGGAAACATTTAATGAATCCTCTTGGTACGTCTTTCTCTGATGTATGGAGCGATTTAAAGCTATCTGAAAAAGATTTACACAATCCTATAGAGATAATCAACAGAGTTTATAAACTTACACTGACCAATGGTGATAATATGTTGGTTATAAAAGAAGATAAAAACCCAATTTCGACATTTAAAACTAATTATCGGAGTAGAATTGATAAAATAGAAAATAAGGGTTTCCACTATTTGGATAAAGTAATAAACGAGGATTGCATCAGTTTTATGCAAAGGTTAAAAATAGAATACCCAGATGGCATTTTTGATTTAGCATTTGCTGACCCACCCTACAACCTAGAGAAAACATATAGTCATTATGATGATACTAAAAAAGAAGATGAGTATATAAAATGGTGTGACAAATGGTTACGAGGAATGTTTGAGGTTCTTAATCCGGGAGGCTCTTTACTCGTATTGAATATTCCCAAATGGGCTGTTTACCATTTTATTAGTTTGTCTTCTAAAATGCACTTTAGAAATTGGGTTGTTTGGGACGCATTATCTACCCCTTCAGGTAAGTTATTGCCTGCTCATTATTCTTTATTACATTTTACTAAGCCTTTGAAAAACGGAGAGGTAAAATACATTTTTAATGAAAGGTATATTGACAAAAGAGATTATTGTTTAAGACAAAATTGTATAAAATCAAGAAAAATAAATGGTGATGATGAAAAGCAGATTTTAAATGATATTTGGAAAGATGTTCACAGGATAAAGCACAAGAAAGAAAGAGATTGTCATCCTTGTCAGTTACCAATCAAACTAATGAACCGAATCATTGATTTGTATAGCTATGAAGGAGATTTAATTTTTGATCCTTTTGGTGGTGCTGGGACGACAGCAATTTCTGCTAAACTAAAAAATAGATTCTTTACAATTACAGATGTTGATAGTAGATATAATAGTATATCATTAAGCAATTTAGAAAAAATAAAGCATTCAAATAATGGAGAATTACTCTTTGAAAGAGAAGGAGTAAAAAGACCCAAAGATCATCTTATACCTCAAAATGTCATGGAAAAAAAATACTTAGAAATTTGTATTAAGCGTAATCGTTCTATTGATATGACTAACTTAAAAAGCATAGATTTAGAACTTTATCAAAGCATAATCAACGATTACCCTAAAGGATTTAAGTTTTTAAGAAAAATTGCCAATAGACAATTAGAAAATCAATCATTTATTCATCAAAAAGATTTCTAAACTGATTTTTTTCATCCTTTGACAATTGGGAAATAAGATGTTTCTTAATATTATTTTCCCACCTATTTAAAATTGACTTTCTAAGACCTCCTAGAAAATCATTCTTAGTGTTCCAATAAACTTTCTCATTCTCAAAGTCAACCCAATTTTTTGGTCTTATTTTTCCGTCATAAGGCCTATACTTGAGACCTTGACATTCTTCTCTAATTCCGACAGCTTCTCTAAAAAGCAAGAAATAGGCTTTAATAAATTTGTTTTTAATACTATCATATTTAATGACTAGTTTCCACTCTTCAATATATTTATCAAGTCTTTTTTCTTTCAAAGTATCAAGACGACCCATATCAAACCAAGGCTCTTTTGATCTCTCATTTGCTTTTATATCTATTGCATAATTTCCATATTCAGTTTCAATTTTAATATCAGGGTAAGTGCTTTTAGAAGTTGGGGAGGAAATAATACAATTTTCAGGTAATCTGTCTTTCAATAAATTAATTAGTTTTGATGAGGAAATATATTGTAGTTGTTCCCATGCAATAGTATAATTGTCAATATTTGAACCAATACTAGTTAAAACAATTGACACATCTTTTATTATCTGTGGTTTAAGTTTGTTAATTGTATTGACTAACTCCATTACATAAACTGTTCGAGGTGAGCAAACAATTTATGGCCATGATCAACTCTTAAATACAACTTTTTGATAGATTTTTTGAATTATAATTCAAAGGTATATGAATTGGTTTATTATTGGCTTGATTTTGAGATTTTATCATTTTTATTGTATTGGAAAAATGTCGTTCATAGGGAAAATTCATTATTAGTTGTTACATTGTATTTTTGAAAGGACTGATGCCGATGAGTGAATAAATTTTTTGAGGTAATCATCTAATTTCATGCCTTTGGTGTTTATAAACAAACGCTATTATGAATATTTTCAAAGGTCAAAACCTCTTAATACCCTAGAAAAAAGCTGAATGTAATTAATGAAGATTCTACACATGGGTTAATTCATGAAGTTAGAATAAAGAATATGGGATAATACCATAATATCACACTCCTCTTGGATAGATTTAATCTCTAATTGGAGATGACAACTCAATGATAAACCCGACAAATTTTCTTAATGAAACTGAAATAGTTTTATCAACATGAGGAAAAACAAAGAAATCAAAAGAAGAAATGTCTTGATTTAAGAATAAAGTTAAACCACATTTTGAATTGAAATTTTCGCTTTATATGATTAACAACTACAAAGAAATATAGTGGCTTATAATAATAGTATTTCGAAAGTACAACTATAAAGTTGTTATATTAGTGAAATAAATGTATATTTGCAACTATATATATTAAAAAGAGAAATGCCCACTAGTAAAATGGTGGGCAAAAAACAAGAGGTTAGAATGTTTTTACAGGAATTTAAAGCAAAAATCAATGCCAACATTGGGGAGATCAAATAATTTTTAAGCGTGATAGACATAAGAATTTACAGACAATTTTAGAATTAACAAATATTACAATTACAAAGCACTTGACGAAATTGACCTACAAAGATTTTTACAAAGGTCCCACAGAAGATAGAGATGGAGGTCCATGTTTGTGGGAGTTTGGGAAAGGAAGTTTATATTAAAATTACTCTAGGTCACTTAAATAAGCCGGCAGTTTGCATTAGTTTTCATTATCCAATAAGAAGAATTATATATCCATTCAAATGATTTACGAACAAATAGATAGTCCATTTTCAACTAGTAAAGCAAATTTGACTAAAAAATTGAGTTTCTTAAGCTTTCGCAAAAACGAGTTTGAGATAACAGAACACTTTTATGTTTGTGAAGAAACAAAAGAGGAATTTACTACAAGTAAATTAAATGAAATAAATATTAATCAAGTTTATAACCAATATAGAGATAAGTTTGGACTCCCCTTTCCTGATCAAATCAAAAGTGTAAGATCCAACTATGGTGTTTCAGCAGTAAGGATGTCTGAAATATTGGGTCTTGGAGCCAACACTTATCGTTTGTATGAACAAGGCGAAGTCCCAAGTGTTGGAAATGGTAGATTAATCTTAAACGCAGAGAATCCTGAAACCTTTAAACGGAATTTAATAGCAAGTCAACAGTTAATTAACCCGAAAGATTTTCAAAAAATATCTAAAAAGGTTAATGAATTAATAGATATTGAAAGAACTGCTAATTATCATGATCAAATGAAAAATGTATTGTTTGGAAAAATATCATCTGATCAATACACGGGCTATCGATTGCCTGATTTTGAAAAGATATCAAACATTATTCTCTTCTTTTCAGAAAATATGCAGACTTGGATGACGAAACTAAATAAGCTTTTGTTTTATACTGATTATTTATCCTTTAAGCATTATGGATATGGGATATCAGGTTTAGATTATAGAGCAATTGAGTTGGGTCCAGTGCCTTCAAACTTCGAAAAAATGTACGCATTTATAGATGGCGGGTCTGTTAGTCGGGAATATATCAGTTTTGATAATGAAATTTACGGATCATACTTTAAACCATGTTTGACTTTTAATGAGTCTTTGTTTGAAGATCACGAGATAAAGATTATGAATATTGTTTCGAATAAGTTTAAAGACACTAAATCGAAAGAAATTGTTGAATTAAGTCATAAGGAAGCAGCATGGAAAAATAACATAGATAAAAAAAATAGAATTAGTTATAAAGACTATGCATTTCATCTTTGTGCTATATAAATAGAGGACAAGAAAACGTATTCTCAAGTTTAGCAAACGTATTCATCGGTGTTGGAAAAATTACTCTTAAATTGTACGATATATAAGGATTGTATAGTGATAACATACATCATTGCAGAAAGGCCCGAAAATTTAATTATTGATCTGTTTGTAATAAATCAATGTCAGTACTTACGGAGTTAACCTAGATATGGCAGCAGCAGAACAAATAAAAAGCTTAATTAAGTCTTTTGGAGATAGGCATGAATCGAGATTTTTCGCTACAGCTATGCAAATTGCTGCTTCTGAAGCTAGGAAAGGACATTCGGTTTTCGCACAAGAACTTAAAAAATTAATTGAAAAAGCAAAAAAACGACGTTCGGATTCTTATTTAGATCAAGAGAATACTATTCCGATATCTAAACCCAATAGAGAACTTAATGAATTAATCGAAGTATTTCATCCAAAAATAAAATTTGATAGTATGGTTTTGGATGAGGAAGTTAGAAATTCTTTGAATCGCATAGTTGATGAGCAGAGAAAGATTGAACTTTTGAGACAATATAGTTTGATGCCAAAAAGAAAGTTGATTCTAACTGGACCGCCGGGATGTGGAAAAACTATGACCGCACAAGCATTGGCTGGAGAGTTAGGTTTAGCAGTGTATATTATACGTCTGGATGGATTGATTTCTAAGTTTATGGGAGAATCAATTTCAAAGCTCAGAATGATTTTTGATGCCATGGAGAATCATAGAGGAGTTTATTTATTTGATGAGTTTGACTCTATTGGTTCACAAAGAGATCAATTTCAGGAAGTTGGTGAAATCAAAAGAGTATTAAATAGTTTCCTTGTTAATATTGAAAAAGACCAATCAAATAGCATAATTATTGCTGCAACAAATATGGCTGACTCTTTAGATCGAGCTCTCTTTAGAAGATTTGACGATATTATTGTTTATCCTCTACCAAAAGCTGAAGAAATTGAAACAGTTATGAAAAAAAATCTATCTGGGTTTGGGCTGTCAAGAAATATTTCTTTCAAAACAATTGCTAAAAGAGCTGCAGGGTTAAGTTATTCTGATATTGTCAGAGCTTGTGAAGATGCAATTAAAGAAATGATCATTAAAGGTAAAAGTAAAATACCTGTGTCATCTCTAATGACTTCACTTGAAAAGCGAAAACAATAGTGGTCAATGGCGGACCAAGATTTACTAAGACATATAAAAATAAAGGAGATTATATGCTTTTGTAACCATAAAATATTAAAATTTATTCATTATTTTATTTTAGTTTTTTGTATTGTGATGGGCATTACCTACGCCCATTACTTGGACAAGTAAAAATGATTATTTTATTTCAGGTTGATTTCGATTAGTCATTTCCGTCCATTTCTTTTTTCGGGATTCGCATTCTTTTATAGGCAGATACAATCCTTTATTGATTTCACTAGATAATTGATGTAATTTTTCAGATGCCGTCTTGGGGGTGAGAATATTATTTTCAACCATTTGATCAAAAACCCAAAGATGACCATGAACTTCAATAGAATTTTCTTCAGAAAATCTACGAAGTTCTTTATCACTAGTTAATAGAATAGCATTTTTAGAAGTAGTCGATTTTAAATGTTGTGCCAAATAAAATATGGAATAATCTCCTTTCGAAATACGAGGTTTTATTTTATTGAGATTTTCGATTATTTCATGTTCATTTCCTACAATTTTTCTGATCAATAATTTTTTCTGATCAATAAAAAATTGCAAAGATTTCTTTTCAGGCGGGAAAATTTCATCAAGTATAAAATTAGTAATATAAAATTCAAAATTCAAACTAAAAAAAGTGTCCAATAATTTGAGTTTTACTAAATCGACAAGAATGCTTGTGTCATTTATAATAACAATCATATATCCATATAATGCTCTCTAAAATATCCTGTTTTTTCATTACATAATTCTGCTCCTTTGCTCATACTGATGATTTCAGATTCAACGGCTTTATAAACTAGTTGCATGAATCTCATGGGATGCTCCACTTTGCCATCCTTGTATCTTGAGTGATATATACTCCTTTTTAATGGTTCTTCCTCATGGGCATCTATGGCAATACTTGGTGCTTTTCCTTCAAGGGAATGATGCTTCTCATCAAGGGCATGATGCCCATCATAGGATTTTTTGGCTTTTATTAAATCAGATAGTCGATAGGACACACCTTTTTGAAATCTTAGGTAGTCGTATTCAGTGATAATATTTAATCTTCTTGCTCTATCTATTACAACATGAATTGGTATTCCGTATATTTTTTTGATATTTCTCAATTCTCCGATTCTGATTCCATTTTTTCTTTTATTTCCTACTTCTTTGATAAAAGTTTTGTATGGCATGAGCACGGCAGCTGCAAATTCCGAGCATAAATCTTCTTTTTTCTTATCTGTAAGTTTTGATGAGAAATTCAAAAGCAGATATCCTAATTCTCGCAATACGAGAAAACGTTTTTCTTCGTATCCTTGCGGTATGCCGATTAATTCTTCTAAATCGTCGAAAGTATATTCATTGGAGGAATGGTCATTGAGGGGGGGCAATTTATTGTCATTTCTTATCTGTATCTCTACTTTGGGCTTAATGATAATAAAAGGAGTGGTCTTATTTGCCCAGCCTGATAATGCATTGATGCTTTGAGGTTGATGAAATTCCAATACTTTAATTCCTTTATCTTCTATTATTTTGATGGCATTGGGCAATCCGTTGTAACCTAATCCCCAAGCATTGAGTAATGCATTAACAATTTTATTTACATCAGTAACAGAACCTATCGTTTCATTTTTGATGGGATTAGAAAATCCTGTGACAGGCAACCAATTATCAGTGACAGATGACAAAGAGTATGTGGCATCCGACAGACATTTTTCAGAATTGTTTTCTTTTAAATGATATTCAATTTCTGTATAACGCTCCAAACTTTCTGTCACCCTTTCTTTAAGTGAATTGCTCTCATCCGGGTGAAGTGAAATATTTTCTCTAAATCGCACATCTGTATTTCTTATGGTAATAGGATTGAAAAAATAAGCAAATTTTAATCGAAGATGATTGGCTATTTCGATTATTTTCGAACTATCAGGGATTACTAATCCTTGTTCATATTCCACCAATTCTTCTTTGGATATTTTGTTGTCCAGTGATTTAATTAAATCATCTTGGGACATACCATATAAAAGCCGAGCTTTTTTAATCCTTTTGGCAAACAGTTCTTTTATTTCGGTTAAATTAGGGTCAGTATCAATTTGAAACATAGTTAAATATTAAATCTATAGTTAATTATAACACAAAAATACAAAACCTTTTCCCTTAGATTTTCTTTTTTTTGTCCAGAGTCTATTTTCCAGCCATTATCTGCTGGACTGTTCTTTTGTTTGCAAATGATGGTAATATCTCTGCCATACTGATCTCATTTCTGTGTGATTTTACTGCCATTTTGTATGATCATTTATACTATAAATAGAACATAAATCGGGGATAAAATCGGCAGTTCGATGGTTATAAAAGCATATAATTCCCAAAATAAATGTTCTAATGTAGTTTTTGTGTTTATTTTGACTTATTAGTTGAAATAGTTATTTCGAATAGGGTTATAATTGTGTTTAATTTGATTTAAAATGAACATAGATAACAAAGAAAAAATTCTCTTTTTACGAACCTTGAAGGTAGGTAAAAGTGATAGTTGATGATTTGGTATTTTCAGAAAAAAGAAGCAATTAGATATAATCGTTTCCTACTATAAGTACACAAAGTTTTTGTCCACACACTGATAATATCAGTCTGACTCAGCTAGAAAAATCAATTAAGTAGAGGTCTGCAAATATTTTAATCATATGCCCTAAATAATACATAATAAAAAACGTTTATCAAAACACCTGACCTCTTACACAATAACTATAAAATCAGAGAGCATAATGTTACATTAGCAGGGTTGACTATACCATTGATTAAGCTTCTGATATATTAACTCGTAACGAATGGAATCAAAAATTATGAAGATAACATCTACATGCAAATTACACGCAAATGAAAAAAAGCTTAAAAACTCTCAAAAGCTATGCTTATGCTGCTCCCCCTCTTGGACTCGAACCAAGGACCCTCTGATTAACAGTCAGATGCTCTAACCAACTGAGCTAAGGAGGAATTTTTTAGGGAAACAAAAGTAGTTAATTTGACGATAATTTTAGGGCTTTTTTCGTTGAAATATAAGACCTCTATCAATCAAACCAGATATGCACATTTTCTTTATTGACCTTATGTAATTGCATAATGAAGCTGCCCATAACAAGATGGAATGCCCATAGAATTATTCTTGTGCAATTGGCCCATGTGCTTTGGTAAACTCTCACCAAAGGTTTAAACATTTGTTGTTCAGAGAAATCACCTTTCTAAAAACCGAATAAGATCGTTGCCATTTGCATATAAAACAAGGGCAATCAACAAAAGAAATCCAATAATTTGAGCGTATTCTAAAAATTTTTCATGCGGCTTTTTGCCACTGACCATTTCATAAATTAAAAATAATACGTGTCCTCCATCCAAAGCAGGAATAGGTAAAATGTTCATAAAGGCTAGTATAATGGAAATAAAAGCTGTAGTAGCCCAAAATTGTTTCCAGTCCCATGCACTTGGAAATAAATTTCCAATTGTTCCAAACCCTCCAAGTTGGGATGCTCCCTTTTTGGTAAATACATATTTGAACTGAGCAACATAATCATATAGAGTCCAGTAACCATATTGAATTCCTTGAATAAAACTCTGAGATACAGAAAGCTTACGATTAGTCGATTCTATAGATTCAGGTCTTGGAAATATACCGAGTTGACCATCCTGGTTTGTGGTGATTACTTTATTGAACTGGTTTCCATCTCTGAGTATGACTATTTCGAATGGTTGATTGGGTTGGCCTTCAACAATCTTCGTCATATCACCCCAATCAATAATGGATTTGTTATTGATCTGAATGATCTGATCTCCGGCTTTTAATCCAGACATTTCGGCAGGATATCCGGGTATAAGACTGTCCAAAATGGCTCTATTGAGAGGTCTCAGTGGGGTTATTTCACCGCTTTGAAACATTTGGTTCCCGAATCCACTGGGAATTTCAATTCTTTCGTTGATACCATCAATTCTTTGAACTTCCACATAGTCTATAGATCGAAGCAATAAATGACGATTGATATCCAAAACATTATCCAATTCTTTTCCATCAACCGAGACCAACTGATCTCCATTTTGAAAACCCAATTGTTGGGCTATTGGTGACGGACTAAATCCAAGGGGAATGTCTTCAGATTTTAATTCATTTTTACCCCATACAAAAAGAATCATCACGTAGATAAAAAACCCTAGCAATAGATTGACAATGACACCACCAAGCATGATAATTAGTCTTTGCCATGTAGGTTTTGATCTGAATTCCCAAGGTTTTGCAGGTTCTTTTAGTTGCTCAGTATCCATACTCTCATCAATCATCCCCGCAATTTTGACATATCCTCCGAGGGGAAGCCAACCAATACCATAGATGGTATCGCCAATTTTTTTCTTGAACAGAGCAAACTTCACATCGAAAAAAAGAAAAAACCGTTCGACTCGCGTTTTAAAAATTCTCGCGGGAATAAAATGTCCCAATTCATGAAGAATAACTAAAATTGAGAGACTCAACAAAAACTGAAATGCCTTAAGTAAAAAAATATCCATGGACCAACCAAAAAGTGGGCAAATTTAAAGGTATTTACCCCATATTTTCATCAATTGGAATCTATCTCTTTGGCAAACGCAAATTCCGCTAGTTATTCTCTCTATTGTTTACGAAGGATTGTTTATCGTCATCTGATATTAATTGTTTGGTAGATTTATGTGTTTTTGTTTAGAACAATCTAATTTTTTGGATTTTAAACGGTAGGTCGGATTGTAATATCGCCAAAGTCAATAATGCACGATAACTAACTTTGTGCAATTAATTTTTGATGCTTTTCAATTACAAAAGATACCGAGTTCTCATCTGGACACTAGTTTGTCTTTCTGCCATTATTTTGTTTCTGTTCTATGTTCTTTTGACACCCGATAAACAACTTCCAATATACCAACCCAATATGGTTGAAGCACAACTAGTAGATCCTTCAATACAACATATAAAAAGATATCACAGAGTTAAGAATTTTGAAATGCGCAACCAGAATAACCAATTGGTTTCTTTGGCTGACTATGATAATAAAATCTTTGTGGTCGATTTCTTCTTTACCACTTGTCCTACGATCTGCCCTATAATGACGGCCAATATGGCTAAACTACAAAATGAGTTTTTGGATGATGAGCAAATCAAATTTTTATCTTTCAGCGTGACCCCTGAAATTGATTCTGTCCAACAACTCAAACGTTATAGTGTTGAAAAAGGTGTTGTCGATCGAAAATGGAATTTGGTCACTGGGGATAGAAAAGATATTTATGAATTAGCTCGAAAATCCTTTTTGGTGGTCAAATCAACTGATGATCCTCTGCAAATGGTTCATACAGAAAATTTTGTTTTGATTGATCCAGATCGTCGAATAAGAGGATTTTACGATGGAACGAATATCAAAGAAATCAACCAACTAGAAAAAGACATCAAAAACTTGAAAAAACAATACAAAAAATCACATCCTTAACTCTTTTTGCATTTGATTCTACTGATTTTTTTCAAATGGTTTTTCTCCGCGTTTTGTGAACAGACTTGAACTTCATTTTCCTATACCTATCTATTTGTCTTTGATGCTTTATTCTCTGGGCTAAATCGGGTTGATTTAACTCAATAAATTTCCATTGATGGGTGTATTTTTTGTGTTCTCTACAATTAGTTGATTGATGAACTTCAAGGATTCTCGCAGTCTCTTTTTGGGAAGTTCCCGCTTTAAGAACCTCTGATAATTGGGGCCTTTGTTCTTTGGTTAATCCACTGTTTTTCATTTTGAAATTTTGACAAAAACACCAGAATTAACCTCTTTTATATCCTCTGGAAGCTATTTGTCAGAGAACATATCAATGTTGCGATAGCAGGTTGACAATACCAATCATATTCATTGGTCCAAATATAGATTTCATTTTTGGATTCATTATGGATCGCATAAAATTTAGTAGAACCACACATTTATTGGAAAAAAGATTACCTATAAAATCCATTATCCCGAAATAGTTTGTCGTAATTGTTAATTATCGAAATATTATTTTTTTACATTTGCCCTTTATTTAAAATAATTCTAAATAATGATTTCTTTAGATCGATTGAAAAAATATCAATCGGCAGTAATTGATCGATTTGAAACAGATAAATTGCCCATGAAACTGATTGAGATGGGTTGCATACCAGGAAATGAAATAACACTTCTTCATCAAGCTCCCTTTAAAGGCCCCATCTATCTCAAAGTAGATCAATCCTATCTAGCTATTTATAAAGAAACTGCGAAGAATATCATTGTCAGATTGATATCTTAAAATGTCCCAATCAATCAAGGTTGCCCTATTAGGCAATCCGAATACTGGGAAGTCTTCTGTTTTTAATGTGATGACACGGTTGAAGCAGAAAGTTGGCAACTACCCTGGCATTACTGTTGAAAAAAAAGAGGGTGTCTGCAAACTAGATGACGATTTCAAGGCCCGTATTTTTGATTTACCCGGATGCTATAGTCTTAATGCAAATTCAATTGATGAAAGTATCGTCATTGAACTTTTACTTAACAAAAAAGATTCTGATCACCCCGATTTGGCTATTGTCGTAGCGGATGTTGAAAATCTAAAGAGAAATCTTTTGCTTTTCACTCAAGTCAAGGGATTGGGAATTCCTACTATTCTGGCTATCAATATGTCGGATCAAATGAAGAAAAGGGGGATTAAAATTGATGTTGAGAGTTTAAAAAAAGAACTGGATACCCAAGTAGTACTCATCAGTGCACGAAACAACAAGGGGTTTGAAAACCTCAAAAAAGCGATCGTTCAGTACAAGTCAATTTCCAAAAAGGAAATCTTTGATATTTCAACAATCGAACCAAATTATTTTAATGATTTAGGCAAGACATTTCCCAAAGAGTCTCTTTACCGCCTATGGTTACTAATTATTCAAGAAACAAATTTTACCAAACTCAATCGTAAAAGAGTCACCGATACATCAGAGTTTCGAACCTTGAGTAGTTCTGCCTTAAAAAAGCTTCAACAGAAAGAGACAGTCAGACGATACATTTTAATTAATGAAATTTTAAGAAAAACGATGGAGACAGATCCATCTAAAGCCACCGGTTTTGGGGCCGCTTTAGATCGAATACTACTGCATAAAGTATTCGGTTATGTCATTTTTTTTGGAGTCCTCATGCTCATTTTTGAATCAATTTATGATTTTAGCAGTATTCCAATGGATTTTATTGACATCTCTTTTACTCAATTGAGTAATTGGTATAAAAGTAATCTCCCTCCCGGAAATTTAACGGATTTAATTGCTGAGGGTTTGATACCCGGAATAGGTGGAGTGGTCATTTTTGTTCCCCAAATTGCACTTCTTTTTTTGTTTTTAGCTCTTTTGGAGGAAAGTGGTTATATGTCTAGAGTCATTTTTTTGATGGATAGAGGACTGCGTAGATTCGGGTTAAGTGGAAAAAGTGTTGTCCCCCTGGTTTCTGGAACAGCCTGTGCAATACCGGCTGTAATGGCAACTAGAAATATTGAAAATTGGAGAGAAAGATTAATCACCATTTTGGTCACTCCATTTACCACCTGTGCAGCTCGGCTACCTGTTTATGCCATTTTAATTGCTCTGGTGATTCCCGATGTGGGCATGTATCAATCTTTAACCCTCATGGGTTTATATCTCCTTGGATTTGCTGCGGCACTAGTGTCGGCTTTTATATTGAATAAAATGCTAGCCACGTCAAGTAAAAAAGCATTTATTATTGAAATGCCTCAATACAAAATACCCCTATTAAGAGATGTTTTGTATACTATTTGGGAAAAAACGCGATCTTTTATCGTTGAGGCCGGAAAGATAATTTTGGCCATCTCCATATTACTTTGGATTTTGGCTTCCAATGGACCTGGAAAAAACTTTTCAAATGCTCACCAAATTGTAAGCAGCCAGTATAAAGATTTAACACAATCTGAATTGGATATAAAAATTCAATCACATAAACTGGAAAACTCTTATATTGGTCATCTGGGAAGAAGCATAGAACCAGTAATCGCACCGCTTGGTTTTGATTGGAAAATAGGGATTGCTATCATCTCATCATTTGCAGCAAGAGAAGTGTTTGTTGGCACCCTGGCTACAATATATTCGGTTGATAGTGATAAACAAGAGACTATAAAAAACAAGATGGCCAACGAAAAAAGACCGGACGGAAGTCCATTATTCACACTAGCATCAGGGATATCTTTGATGATGTTTTATGCTTTTGCTTTACAGTGTATGAGTACTTTGGCTATCGTCAGAAAAGAAACCAACACCTGGAAATGGCCAGTAGCTCAGTTATTTGCCATGACTATAATAGCTTATATCGCTTCATTGACCGTTTTTCAAATCTTACAATAATCGAACTGTTTCAAAATATATCTGTTTTTGGCTTGGGCTTAGGGGCTCTAGTTTTTTTGATTTATAGGTTCTATCCCAAGAAATCCGAGAAGGTGAAAGGATGCGGAATATCCAAATGCGGATGCCAGCAAATTCAACGAAACAATAAGCCCCGCATTTTTTCTTAACTTTCACCATATTAACCTTAACTTTCAATGATGTTCACAAAACGATTGTTCCAGAACAAATATCGATTGTTCTACGCGAGTTGTTTCGCCTTAATTACGACAGCTTTTTCTTTTAGCATTAGAGCCGGAATCATTCCAGAACTGCAAGACGAGTTTGGTTTTACTTCTGAACAAATAGGACGTATAGATCAAATGTGGTTTCTTGGCTTTCCCATTTCTATGGTATTGGGGGGATTGTTATACAATACCATCGGACCTAGATTGATTATGCAATTTGCATTTTTTGCCCATTCAGTCGGAATCGTTATGACGGTTTTTGCAGGGGGATACGATGCACTATTGATTTCTACTTTACTCATTGGAATCGGTAATGGCTGTACCGAAGCTGCTTGTAACCCTATCATTGCTGATTCTTTTGTTGGGAATCGAATGAATAAACTGATGAACCGATTTCATATGTGGTTTCCAGGAGGTATCTTTTTAGGGGGGTTGATATCCTATTATGCTGGGGTAAAAATTTGGCCCTGGCAAACCCAGATTTGGGTGATTATGATACCAACCGTGATTTATGCCATTTTATTTTGGGGACAAACTTTTCCAAAACCTAGAGTTTCCGGTCCAACTTCTTTGATGACCAATTTAAAGGGAATGGTATCACCGTTATTTTTATTCATCTTGGTCTGTATGTTTTTTACTGCAAATACCGAATTTGGACCAACCAAATGGATTGAATCAGTACTCAAAGGAAGTGGTGCTCAACCCATGATTGTTTTATCGGTTGTGGCAGGCGTAATGGCTTTGGTACGTTATTTTGGTGGCAGTCTTGTTGCTCAGTTCAAACAGCCCTTACTCTTGTTAGGATCTTCAGCGTTGGCAGTTTTGGGGATTTATTTATTCAGCACACAGAGTGGTTATGTGCTCTATATATCCGCTGTAATTTTTGCTGTAGGCGTGGCTTACTACTGGCCGAATATGATCGGGTTTGTGGCTGAAAAATTACCGAAAACCGGAGCTATAGGATTGTCAATAGTCGGTGGTGTGGGAATGATTGCGGCAGCTTCACTTCAGCCGGTTATCGGTAGATGGATAGATACAGCTAAGGCCGAAGGGGAAGCAATGGGGCTCGTGGAGACTCAGCTGGAAATATATCAAGGCCAGGAAACCTTACAGACCATGATTATTTTCCCCTTGATATTGGTTGGATTATTCACCATATTGTTGATTTGGCAATTAAGAGCAAACAAACTAAAAAGTTCATAGGGAAAGAATCGTATTGATTATTTTGCAGAAGATGATTATTAGTAGCGTTATACCATTCGTTTATTGAATACATAAACTTTGTTCTTACAAAAGATCGAATTAGTTAAAACGCCAAAGAATTAACTGAGAATAATCCCACAACTGACAATTTGAAGAAGGGTTAATTCCGCCTTAGAATTTTTGGATTTAAAATATCTGAGTAGAATTGACATTCATAGCTATAGAGGTATGTCAGTTTATTCAGATCGAATAATCCACGGACGAAAATCATTCAAAGTATTGCCTAATTACAAACTGTAAGGTTTGGGTGGTGCCTTTGAAGAGTTGATTGGAAAAGTGTTTGAAAGTTATGGTTATGATTCCTTGGAGAGAATGATAAAATTCAAGGGGAGAGTGTGCGGAAATTACTCTTCTTTATTTAGTATTCAGTAAATAACGTCTTGATCTCTCCTTTCTTGATACAACATAGCGGGCAAATGTATTTGGTATTTCTTATTGTATTTACCCATTGTGTATATCGCACGTGGACCTTTGCCCATATTTATTCTCTTTAAATTCAACTTTGATAACCAGTCCATCTTCCTATGCTTTGAGATGTCTATCACCACCAAGAGTATTTCTGCAAGGTACACGGCCGCTGCCTATTGAGTAACCGAAAAGACTGCCCGTCTGTTCATGCACAAGATCAGAGAGGACATGGAATCCAGTGGCAAGTACCTATGGATGGTATAGTACACGTGGACGAGTTCGTTCTGGGCGGAGTGGAACAAGGAAAAATAGGGCGTAGCTATGATACCAAGAAAAAGAAAGCAGTAACAGCGGTACAGCTAACAAAGGAGGGAAAGCTTAGGCGTATGTATGGCATGGGCATAGAAGATTTCTCGGCACGTTCTCTTGAGTTCATCTTTGCCAACCATATTAGTAAGTCTGCCCAGATAAACGCTGACAAGCTGTTGTTCCCCGTCACGGGGTGGAAAGGATGTAGACCGATAGACAATGCTTATAACATTATCCAGATGGAGAGTAACAAGGGACTGAACTTTGTGTCTCTTCATACGATGAACCACCAGATAAAGTCTTGAATACGTACCACTTATTCATGGTTAGCGACTTTAACCTAAACAGATATTTCAACGAGTTCTGCTTCAGAATAAACCGTTCACAGAGTAAAGAAACGATATTCAACAATCTAACAACAAGGATGATCGACAAGGAAAAAGTCTATCAAAAATATCTGATATGTTCATAAGTATATACCTCAATAAATTTAAAGAAATGCGGAGGCGAAGATAAAAAAAGGGGCCATTCATTTTAAAATCAATAGCATTAAATAGACATATACCATATCAATATAAATGAATAATGGATTGATTCTATGCTGTTTAAAAAAAACAAACGTCTAAATTCCCAAGGTTTTCCTTAGAACTTCTTTAATATCCCTAAGATTTTGCTTCAAATCCCTCTTCGCAATAACATGAGCATCACAAACATTTTTATCTAAATCGTTTTTCAAAATCAGATACAAAAAAACTCCCAAGCCAACAAGGGGAACATGAAAAGCTAATAAACAAAACCAACAAGAAAAAAGTTCTCTATGGATAACAATTGCACGGTTCCATACCACACACCACGTAGACCATACCAACAAAAGCAAACAAAATAAAGCCTGAAAACCGGACAAAAAGAAAACCACCAGACAAATCAAACCACAAATAGAAAGCATGGAAAAAATAAATTTTATTTTTCCGATGGGCTTATTAAACCGATATAGATAAGTATAATCTACTTGCATTTTTATATGACGCTTATTGTCTTTAATGATATGCATAATGATGTATTCTTCTGTTGATAATTGGTTTTTATTATATTATAAACTAGCCTTTTGGATCAAAGAATAAGGCTTCTGATGCTTATCAATCAAATCTATAAAATCTTCCGGAGATTCTTTACTCATTTTAAAATCACGCATAAAAAATTTCAAGCCTTTGATATACGACATGGTATCCCATTGACCTATACCGAAAGAAACCCCCGAATCACTTTTCTTCTGGCCCAATCCGAGTCCATATCATGGCGAATATAAACACCCAGAGCTTCTTTCTCTTGTCTTACCGTAGTATAGCATATATATTCATACATCGATACTTCTATCCCATAGATAGAACCGAATTCTCCGGGCTTGATATCCACTCCACTTCCTTAAACATAGAACGATTATCTTCATTGTCCAATTTATTAATGGTTCGTGTTTTAGATTGCTCCACTATATTCAGGTTCAGAAATTCAGAAACCTCATCAAAATGATCAATATATTTGCTCTGGTTTAGCAAACAAAGCGTATCAGAATGACCAAGTATTGATTTCTTGACTATCTCATTACCGAGAATATCATTCAACTCCTGAGTGACGACAATCGCCTCGCCATTATATTTACGAATGGTATTGTAAAGAAACAAAATATATTCGGCCATCATTGTTGTGGTCAATCATAGTGCGCCTTAAACTGTATAAAAAGAAAATCAGGTGGATCTAAGAAACTCATACGTTTTTTGTGTTTTTTTGGTGTGGATAACGAATCACAATTGATTATTGAATATACTTTTAAGTAACGTCTATCTCGCATGTTTGGTTATCAAAAAATGTATTTATGAATAAATTTTATGTCTTGCGGAGACCCAAGACTTTTTAATCCCGACTTTCGCACTTTTTTGAGTAATACCTTTATGAGTAAATATAATGTTTAAATGGTATTAGAGGCTACAGCATACATTTTGAAGCGTTCTCCGGGATTGGTGTGTCTGATGGTGAAATAAGGTGTAAAAAGGCCGAAAATAAGCCTATTAGGGCGTGATATGGATATATATTTAGCGAAACATTATCAAGAAAAAGATGACTTAAGTACGAATTGAGTAATTACAAAGTAAAAAAAGAATCCAAAAATTGGGTTAAGCCAGAAAACCCAATTATGCAAAGGTCTCTATGATTTATTCTTGCAGAAGAATACGATATTGAGATGATCAATCATTCGTCATGGAATCTTTCTAAAAAAGAAGGTTCTAAGCCATTGATGTTGATATTCATCAATTATTGTTAAACGAGAATGTGTCTGCTAAGCATCCACTATCGAATTCGTAACTTGTTTATCTTCAAAAGGTTGTGTTAGTTAAATAGCTAAGGAATCAACATACCATATACCCACAACAAAAACTTTGAAAAACGGTTAATTTAGACGGAAATTTTGATTTAAAAACCTCGCCTAATTCTGATGATTTATGGCCAAATCCACAACAAGGTCATTTGAATCTATATTTAATTAAATCATATCATATGAGATATAAACCACTTCCTTCAGGCTTATATAGTAATAATCGAAAAGAATTTATGGGCCAAATGGAATTTAATTCTATTGCAATCTTTAATTCAAATGACCAATATCCAGTTGGTGCCGATACGGTTATTCCCTTTCAACAGCATCGGGATCTATTCTATCTAACAGGCATTGACCAAGAAAAAACAATTCTACTGTTGTACCCTAAGGCCATTGAAAAAAAACATCGTGAAATATTGTTTATCACCAAAACTAATCCTCAAATTGCTCTTTGGGAAGGAAATAAACTGAGCAAAAATCAAGCCCAAGTGATTTCGGGAATCAAAACAATATACTGGCTTGAAGACTTTGAAAAAATCCTCCAAACCCTAGCAGCCCAATCGGATACGTTTTATTTCAATACCAACGAACACTATAGACAAAAGGTAGAAACCCAGACCCGAGAGGATCGATTTATTGACTATTGCAAAAAAAAATTTCCTGCCCATCGTGTAGCCAAGAGCAATCCAATTCTGCAGGTTCTTCGATCAATCAAAAAACCAGAGGAAATCAAGCAAATTCATACAGCGTGTCAGATTACCAAAAAAGGATTCCTACGGGTTTTGCCCTTTGTCAAACCTGGCGTGTGGGAGTTTGAAATCGAAGCAGAATATATGCATGAATTCATCTGTAACCGATCCAGAGGATTTGCGTACAGTCCCATTATTGCTTCAGGTAAAAATGCTCTTGTTCTGCATTATATTGAAAATAACCAACAGTGTCAAAAGGACCAGTTATTGCTGATGGATGTTGGGGCAGAATATGGAAATTACGCTAGTGATATGACCCGTACTATTCCGATATCAGGTGTATTTTCCAAAAGACAAAAGAAAATTTATCAGTCGGTCCTTAGAATAAAAAATGAAGCTACTAAAATGCTCATGCCAGGAACGATTTGGAAACAATATCATATTGAAGTTGGTAAACTGATGACCTCTGAATTGCTAGAATTGGGTCTCATTGATAGGGCAGATATTGAAAATCAATCCCAGGAGAATCCCGCTTACAAAAAGCATTTTATGCACGGAACATCACACCATATGGGTCTAGATACCCATGATTATGGATTACTTCATCAGCCCATGAAAAAAAATATGGTATTTACTGTTGAACCTGGAATATACATTCCTGAGGAATCCATTGGGATTCGGCTAGAAGACGATGTGGTAATCCAGGAACATGCTAATCCAAAGAATTTAATGAGTGATATACCTATAGAGATCGAAGAGATCGAAGAATTGATGAATCAAAAGCACTAAATACCAGTTTTCAAATACATTTTATTGATTTAACTCAGGAAATTTATTGATGATTTTCTTTCAAATCAGTTGAAAATAAAAGTTTTGTCTGCAGATTTTTTTGAGAAAACCAGAAGAGGTTTGTTGGATTTGATACCGATTATTTCTTCAAATTGATGTATATTGGAGTGTGTTTTGTTATAAATAAATACTTTTGACCATACGTCTATTCAATGGGTATTTTTAACTCGTCTATACTCCGAAAAGTATCTATGGCCCTATCGGGTCTGTTTTTGGTGGTTTTTCTACTGCAGCATTTTATCATCAACTTTTCCTCAGTGGTTAGTCCAACTACTTTCAATCAATGGTCTCATTTTATGGGGTATAATGTGTTGGTTCAGTTTGTTTTACAACCTATATTGATATTTGGTGTCGTGTTTCATTTTGTAATGGGGTTTGTTTTGGAAATTCAGAATAGAAAATCCAGAAGGATTTCTTATGCCCAGTTCAAAGGAAATAAAAATGCACCTTGGGTTTCTAGAAATATGATTTGGTCAGGTGGCGTCGTATTATTTTTTTTGATTTTGCACTTTATCGATTTCTGGATACCAGAATTGAATCATAAATATATTGAGGGCAGTATGTTTCATGCCGAACTGTCAGATCCTTCAAGATATTATTCTGAATTAGTCCATAAATTCGAATCACTTCTGAGGGTATGTGTCTATGTAGCGGCTTTTGTTTTCTTAGCAATGCATATCTATCATGGATTTTCTTCAGCTTTTCAATCTCTCGGAATGAAAAAGAAACACAAACGATCTTTGTTGTTTTTCACTCAAGCATTTGCTATAATTATTCCTTTAGGATTTTGTTTTATTGCCCTTTATCATCACCTAGTTTCGATTCATACTATAGTCCCCCATGCATAATCAATCTTTAGTTATGAACTTTTTATCAACCATAGACAGTAAAGAATAGAATTATGGGATTGGAAATCAATACAGCAAAAAAAACATCCATTAAATTATCATCAAAAGTTCCTCAAGGAAAGTTATCGGATAAATGGACGACTCATAAAAGCCGGATTCGGTTGGTATCACCGGCTAACAAAAGAAATATTGATATAATAGTTGTGGGAACTGGACTAGCTGGGGGATCTGCCGCAGCAACTCTAGCTGAATTAGGGTATAATGTGAAAGCCTTTTGTTTTCAAGATTCTGCACGAAGAGCTCACTCTATCGCTGCTCAGGGTGGAATAAATGCAGCCAAAAATTATGTGGGAGACGGGGATTCAGTTTACCGGCTTTTTTATGATACTATCAAAGGTGGAGATTATCGTTCCCGAGAAGCCAATGTGTATCGTTTAGCTGAAGTTTCTTCTAATATCATCGATCAGTGTGTGGCTCAAGGCGTACCATTTGCTAGAGACTATGGGGGATTACTAGATAACCGGTCATTTGGGGGAGTTCAAGTTTCCCGAACTTTTTATGCAAAGGGTCAAACCGGTCAGCAGTTGCAGCTGGGTTGCTATTCAGCATTGAATCGACAGATTGCTCGAGGAAAGGTAAAGATGTACTCTCGTCATGAGATGATGGATTTGGTTCTCATCAATGGAAAAGCCAGAGGTATAATCGCCCGAGATCTGGTCACCGGTCAATTACAAAGGCATGGGGCACACGCTGTTGTTATCGCATCGGGAGGTTATGGTAACGTGTTTTATTTATCCACCAATGCCATGGGGAGTAATGTTTCGGCAGGATGGAAAATTTATAAAAAAGGGGCTTTTTTTGCTAATCCCTGTTTTACCCAGATCCATCCAACCTGTATTCCAGTGAGCGGAACCTATCAGTCTAAATTAACCTTAATGTCGGAGTCCCTTAGAAATGATGGACGGATTTGGGTGCCCAAGAGTATTCAAGATGCCAAAATGATAAGAGAAAACCAGTTAGCACCAACTGATGTGCCCGAAGAGCAAAGAGATTATTTTTTGGAGAGGCGATACCCTGCTTTTGGAAACCTTGTTCCAAGAGATGTCGCTTCACGAGCAGCTAAGGAGAGATGTGATGCTGGTTATGGAGTTAATATCACTGGGGATGCTGTATTTCTTGATTTCCATAGTGCTATAAAGCGTTATGGTAAGGAACAAGCACACCTCACTGGACTGGATGAAACCAATCCAGAAATTTATATGGATTTAGGTAGAAAAGTCATCAAAAGCAAATATGGAAACTTATTTCAGATGTACGAAAAAATAGTGGATCAGAATCCATATTACACTCCTATGAAGATTTACCCAGCAGTACATTACACTATGGGGGGAGTTTGGGTTGATTACAATTTGATGACCACCATTGATGGATGTTTTTGTATTGGGGAAGCCAATTTTTCTGATCATGGAGCAAATCGACTAGGAGCATCTGCATTGATGCAAGGTCTTGCCGATGGTTATTTTGTATTACCATATACTATTGGCGATTATTTGGCTGATGATATCCGGACGGGACCTATTTCTACTGACACAAAAGAGTTTGAAGAAGCTGAAGATCAAATCAAGACGCAGATAGATCGGTTTATAAAACAAAAGGGGTCAAAAAGTGTGGATTATTTTCATAAAACATTGGGCCGAATCATCTGGGATTTTTGTGGGATGTCTCGAAATGAAAAGGGTCTCAAAGGTGCTGTCCAAAAAATTAGAAACCTACGAGAGGATTTCTACAAAAATGTGTCTGTTCCCGGAACATCTGAACAATACAATGAAGAGCTTGCCAAAGCTTGTCGGGTGGCTGATTTTTTAGAATTGGGAGAACTCATGGCCATTGATGCTCTGAACAGAACCGAATCTTGTGGTGGGCATTTCAGGGAAGAATCTCAAACCAAACAAGGAGAAGCACTTCGAGATGATGAAAATTTTATGTATGTAGCTGCTTGGGAACATACAGGCGATCTTCAGAATCCCTTATTGCATAAGGAAGAACTTAAATTTCAAGAAATAGAAGTTAAATCCCGGTCATATAAATAAATAAATAAGTTGGAGGAAAATGAAGATAAAACTCAAAATTTGGCGCCAAGAAGATTCAAAATCCAAGGGAAGATTCGTAAGATATGCTTTGGATAGTATTACCCCTGAGATGTCTTTTCTTGAGATGCTTGATGTACTTAATGAGCAGTTGATTTCATCAGGTGATATCCCAGTAGCTTTTGATCATGATTGTCGGGAAGGAATTTGCGGAACGTGTTCTTTATTTATCAATGGTAGGGCTCATGGTCCCGATCGTTTAGTGACCACTTGTCAGCTCCATATGCGCAGATTCAATGATGGGGATACTATTGTAATTGAACCATTTAGATCAAAAGCCTTTCCCGTAATCAAAGATTTGGTGGTTGATCGTTCCTCTTTTGATCGAATCCAACAATCAGGAGGTTATATCAGTATCAACACTTCAGGGAATACTCAAGACGCCAATGCTATTGCCATACCCAAAGCAGATGCCGATAGATCTTTTGAAGCAGCTACATGTATTGGCTGTGGGGCTTGTGTTGCAGCATGTAAGAATGCTTCTGCTATGTTGTTTGTGTCTGCTAAAGTTTCTCAATATGCTTTACTTCCTCAGGGAAAGGTAGAGGCTAAAAATCGAGTAAAAAATATGGTTGCTCAAATGGATTTAGAGGGATTTGGAAATTGCAGCAACACCGGTGCCTGTGAAATTGAGTGTCCAAAGGGGATTTCACTAGAAAATATCGCCCGGATGAATCGAGAATATCTATTCGGTTGATCTTCGTGAAAAATATCCTAAGAAACACCCAGATGAAATCTAGTTTTTAGTTTGGTTTCCAACAATCGATAATCCCTTGGTGAAATCCATTTCTTTTTCACTTTGAGATTTTGCTTTGTATCGGAAATCGCAAGATAAAACGGGGTTGAATAAACTTTTTTTAGATTGTTCAGGTCTATTTTTTTTGGTCTATAGAGAGAGACTTTTATTAGGTGTTCCTCTTTGAGTATGAGATAACCTTTTTGTTGTATGTACAAGACTTCCATGATGAACGCTAGGATTATCAAGCCGTATAAAATAAGAAAATAAATGGGCAGATAATTTTGTATCCAAATAATAATCAATAAGATGGACCAAAAAACACACAAATTCCATTGTACAATGAAATACACGGTATTATATCGGACTTTCAAAACTTCTTATTTGAAGTTAGAAGCAAAGATTTGGTTTTTATAAGGATCATGAGAATAGGGGACGAAAAAGTTTTTTTGATATCCAAAATCACCCGCCAAAGTTAGTAGTGATTGTCTAATTTAACATCATTAAAGAGCAGTTTTTGATAACTACAATTGTTCAGACCACTATTGATTGGCATCAACCCCATTCTAATAGGATGAGAATCCAGCAATTGCTTTCCAAATATCTATTGGACACGGACTTGATTGTCCTACCCGAAATGTTTACCACAGGATTCAGTATGGAACCACAGAAAATTGCCGAGAAGAATAATGGGCAAACCGTTCAATGGATGACTAGTCTGGCAGAAAAGTACCGAGCAGTGGTTTGTGGTAGCCTTGTCATTTTATCTGACGGCAACTATTACAATAGGTTTGTTTGGGTAACATCAGATGGGGCGGAGCATTATTACGATAAACGGCATACTTTCAGCTTGGCAGGTGAGCATTTGAAATATACCTCGGGGAAAAATTCTGGAATATGGAATTATGGAGACTGGAAAATCTGTGCGAGAATCTGTTATGATTTAAGGTTTCCGGTATGGTGTCGAAATAGTTCTGACTATGATCTAATCATTTTTGTTGCCAATTGGCCCTTAGCTCGAACTGATGCTTGGAGGTCTCTTTTGAAATCTCGAGCAATAGAAAATATGTCTTATTGCATTGGTGTAAACAGGATCGGTAAGGACGCCAATGGTCTTACCTATTTGGGTCATTCGGGGATTTACGACCACATTGGAAAGCGTTTGACTCCTAAAATGGCTAATAATGAATCTGTTGTGACTGTTGAATTGGATAAGGATGAACTCAATTTGGCAAGGAATCGGCTTGGATTTCTGAAAGACCGAGATCGATTTGTTCTACATTGAATTGTTCATTGAATTCCCAGTTCGCTTTTAACTCAAGGGTATCTGGGAGATAGACTACTTGTTCAGGTTGAATTTTTTTTAAAAAATTTCCGGTATCCCATTGGCCATTGTTGTTCATATCTTTAACAAGACGGATAAAATAGGTTTGGGGTTGGAGATACTGAAAGATGTAGGTTTCATCTTCGGGATTTTTTTGTTTTGATTGAATTAATTCTCCTTTGGCATCAACTAGTTGTAAGATATAAGGTAAATCTGAATTTGCAATTACGCTGACAATAATTGACCCATAGTCTTCAACACCTAGGGACTTGGTTGATAATTCAAGGGTATCGTTGGTGGAGTCAAAAAAGTCTATTAGTGCACCTGGATACAACCACAATTGGTATTCATCGTTTGGGGTAACCTCAAAGTCCAAGGATATTTTATGTTTGTTTTCATCTATGATGGCATTGTAAGCAACTGCGGCAGAATCAACATCAATAATGGAGATTTGGGTTGTATCAATTTTTACAATTGGTCGATTAGAATTGAGTTCAAAAGTTTTGTTGAGGTGTAGGGTATTTGATGTAAGAGGTCGAATTACCAGTGAATCTTCTATCGGATCTATAAATCTGAGTGTTCTTGTTAAGATGGTATCTTTTGAGGGATATTTGAATTTTAAAGAATCTAGTTCGGCTCCTTTGAACCAATAAAATAAGGTATCTGTTTCTTCCGAATGGGTGATCATGGATTCAAAGGTTTCGGGTACTTGACTAATCATTTCCATTTCTTGGTCTGTATGCTTGCCGAAATATCCCCAGAGAATTAAGTTGTCGTTGAAGTATTTGGGAATATCCCATGAGAAATCTACGATCTCTTTAAATATTCGCAGGCTAACTAGGGTATCTTTTGGTAGTTCAATCAATTGATCGCTGAATCCAATTTTATCGAAGCTTTGGTCAAAAAGGTAATTTTTGTTTTGATCATCTAGGGCGATAATTTGGTATTTCCCTTCTTTTAAATTTTGGAATTTAAAGTAGGTGCTATCAAGGGTATTGGCTACATAAAATGGTTTTTCTAAATAGACAATTGAATCGGTATAGGTACTATCAATGGGATAGAGTTGAAGCGAGATATTTGAAACGGGAAGTAATTCTATAGCATCGGCAACAAAACCTGATAAGGTTAAGGAATCAATCACATCTCCGGTGGACAGCACATAGGCTAATGAAGGCAATATATTGCCTTCATTATAGTCTGCTATACCTTGACCAAAATTGAAGGTATAGGTGGTGTTGGGGTTTAGGGGTTCAGATAATTTAATGGTGATTTTTTTTGTAGCACCAGTTCGGGGATTGAGGGTATAATTTTCAAGTTCAATCGGTGGAGATATGATCAATTGATTATTGATATCTTTTAGAATGATGAATTCATCAAAAGTCATCTTGATTTCTTTTTTATCGAACTTAATGGTGTTCATTTTTGGAGAAACATTAATCAGAACAGGGGGGATTGTATCCTTAGGTCCGCCGCTTAGGGTTCCTCTTTGACCGCATTTGATCAGTCCGAGGCCTATGACGAAAAACCACATAAAGTGTCTTATTCTAATGAGTTTCACAGATTTCAATGGAGTAAAAAAATTTCCTCAAAATTAGCTATAAAATCATACTGAGTTTCGTTTTTTTATATACCTAGCCTTTATTGAGTTCCCTCATCAAGTACAAAATTTTACATTGGTTGGCTAGTAAAAATAAATTGGGTGGTCAGCACAAGGTGCCACGACTTTCAAATTCACGTGAATATGTGGAACAGATTCTTCATTTTGATTCGAATACTTCTTGAAAGAGAGACGTTTGATGTTATTCAACATGAGGTGGTGTTCTGAGGTCGTTTTTTATCAAACTTGCTTATCTTCGTGCTTTGAAACCGATTCACAATAAGGATTTCTTCCGTTGTGAAAACACTTAAAACGGTCTAATTGATTAGATCGTTTTCTTTTTTTAGACAAATGATATTCTTAGATCAGGTACCTCTCCAGCGTAGGAAAAGGCTTTATTGCTAGGTAGTAGAGGATCGAAAAGAAGTTACTGGCTCTCAAGAAGAGATAACCATGGAAGAAAGTTATCAATAGAAGAGGGAAGAGGAGAGAGTCCACTCTGATTATAAATCTCTTTGGTTTAAAAAGGAAAGCAGGATTCTTTTATTTATAAAGGCATATAGAGCCCGGTGATGATGGCATATTTCGGGGTTCATACAATCTTCTCAATGATCTTTGTAGCGATGGTTCGGAAAATTCAACATGACTTTATGATGTCCCATTAGACCTTGCCAGGTTTAATGCAAGTGCCATAACAAATCATTACTTTGTTAGAAATTGGTTTTTCTGAACGATACAAATCAATTCCATTCTCTTTGTTTAAGTTTTGGTATTGGGTTATTTACATGTCATTCTTGTCAGTATTCAGCTTGAAGACTGACGGGATTGTATTTTTCAATTGGCTATGACAACCATATGGTATAGGGAGATATCTTTTTAATTGCAAAAATGGAATGAGTATAGGATAGAGGTATCCAATTAATATCATAAAAGCAAAGTACAAATTAAATCATTTTTTCATGTGTGGTCATCAACAACAAAAACCCTCGTATAATTGGTTTTTAATTATACGAGGGTTTCATAACTTATGTGCTATTACATTTTGGTAAAATAATGAACTTTTGCCAAACTATATGGACAATACTTTTGTTCCATACAAGAGGGTTCTATATTTTAATACGAACAACTCAATGGTGGGTGTTTATCTCTAGTCCAATTGGGATTTGCATTAGAGGCGAAACCAGAACATCTTCTCACCAATGATACTTTCCACCCACTGAGATCTTGATTGAAAGAGGGGGTCGGAGTGTATGATAGACTTTCAAACATGTAATTCATACTTTTCACTTTTCTTGTATTCCAATCATTTAAAGGCTGGTTAAATGATCTAGCCTCCCAAAACATATAATCCATATTGGTTACATTGCTTACATCCCAATCATTTAGTGGCTGGTTAAAAGAAAATGCAGCACTAAGTGTACTTTCCATGTTGGTTACATTGCTCACGTCCCAATCATTTAGTGGTTGATTAAAAGAGTGGGCGTTATAAAATATACGATACATACTGGTTAATTTGCTCACATCCCAAGACCTTATATCTCCATTAAAAGATTTAGCTCCATTAAAAATCCCGTCCATATTGGTAACATTACTTGTATCCCAGTCATTTAATGATTGGTTAAAACCTGAATATGCAAACATCCTTTCCATTGTAGTTACATTGCTTACATCCCAATCATTTAGTGGTTGATTGAAAGAGGGGGTCGGAGTATCTGATTGACTTTCAAACATGTAATTCATACTTTTCACTTTTCTTGTATTCCAATCATTTAAAGGCTGGTTAAATGATTTAGCCTCCCAAAACATATAATCCATATTGGTTACATTGCTTACATCCCAATCATTTAGTGGCTGGTTAAAAGAAAATGCAGCACTAAATGTACTTTCCATGTTGGTTACATTGCTTACGTCCCAATCATTTAGTGGTTGATTAAAAGAGCGGGCGTAATAAAACATACGATACATACTGGTTACCTTGCTTACATCCCAATCATTTAGCGGTTGATTGAAAGTAGACGAACTGAACATACTGCTCATATCAGTTACATTACTTACATCCCATGACCTAATATCTTGATAAAAAGTTCTTCTTGAGGAAGAGTTTAACAGATTATTCATGTCAGTAATTAAACTGGTAACCGCATCCTCTACAAGGTCTCCATTTGCTATTAACTTCAATAATAACTCACGATCCACAATAATATATTCGACTTTTCCTTTCTCATCTGTCCCGTAGTCTACTTCCACGGTTCTACCTATCAAAGCTTTTCCCTCATTATTCAGTTCACCATTTGTATCAAAGTATTTATCTGCGTTGTCTAATTTTATGGTGACACAATTGCTAGCTATACGTAAAGGCGGATCAGTCCCTTTAATTATGTTATCACATTCAACACGAACAAAGCGACAATTATTGTCAGGATCTACTGTCCCGTCACAAATTTCTCTTATATCGATCTTGTTTGCGATAACATTGGGCCTCCATGAACCTAGGTTTTTATTGAACTTTTCCGCATTGTAAAACATACGACGCATACTGGTTACACTATTGATATTCCAACCACTTACATTCTTATTGAAACTGCTTGCTAGGGAAAACATTTCGCCCATATGGGTCACATTGCCTACTTTCCAACTGCCGATATCTTGATTAAAAGCCACAGCCCCCCGAAACATACTTCTCATATTGGTCACATTGCTCACATTCCAACTGCTGATATCTTGATTAAAAGCCTTAGCATTGGCAAACATCCATCCCATATTTTCAACTTTACTGACATCCCAACCACTAATATCCTGATTAAAGGATTCTGCGTTGTAAAACATCGCATACATATTTCTAGCCTTACTGACCTTCCAACCACTAATATCCTGATTAAATTCGGTGGCAGCCGAAAACATATAGGATAAATCTGCGGCGTTACTTATATTCCATTCTTCTAAATTTTGATTAAAGGAAGTAGCGCCACAGAACATACCATAGAAAGTCTCTACATTGCTTGTACCTTCTCCCCACGGACCTATATCCTGATCAAATTTTACAGCCCCGGCGAACATCAAAGTCATATCTCTTACATTACGCACATTCCATTTAGAGATGTCTTGATTAAAGTTCATATTATTTACTTCGGCATTTCTATTGCCTCTATTTTGGTTTCTTGGGTCTATTTGGCTTACACTTGGAGGTGCATCACTCAGTGCAAACATACGCTCCATTGTGGTTACATTACTGACATCCCAATCGCTGATATTTTGGTCAAAACTCGTGCTTCCTAGGAACATCCTACTCATATCCGTCACATTACTGACATCCCAGGAACTGATATCTTGGTTAAAACTTGAGTTCCCCTCAAACATTTTACTCATATCGGTCACATTA
>MPMN01000116.1 GCA_002238525.1 Flavobacteriaceae bacterium bin25 | reverse complement strand
ACGATAATGGGGTAACCGTAAAGAGCAGGTCATGTGAACCTGAGGTCATTGATAAGTACTATGAACTCAATGGTCAAAAATATAGGCTTGCCAGCCGAAGAACCATCATAGACATCATCAGTGACCCAATGTATCCTTTCGGTTCCAGCGATGCCATCAACAATGATTTAACTTATGTATGCACTACTTGTGTTACGGATATGAGTGAATTATTTGCACATAATAGCTATCTAACAGATGGTTACAGTATTTCCTCTTGGGATGTTAGTAATGTGACTAATATGAGTGGGATGTTCCGTAATTTTTGGTTCAATCATGATTTGTCTAACTGGGATGTGAGTAATGTTACGGACATGAGTGGCATGTTTTTTAATTCTCATGGCTTCAATCAAGACTTAACTACTTGGGATGTCAGTAATGTCACCGATATGAGCGGTATGTTTGAAGAAGCTACAGATTTCAACGCAAGTTTGACAGGATGGGATGTCAGTAATGTCACCGATATGAGTCGTATGTTCAAAAAAGCTAGGGATTTTGTAGGAAAAGGTTTGGATTCCTGGGACACGAGTAAGGTGACCGATATGCGTGATATGTTCAATACGGCAGTGATGTTCAATGGTCCAATTCAAAATTGGGTTACGGCCAGCGTTACCAATATGGCCAGAATGTTTCGATATGCCGGTAAGTTTTCCCGAAACATTAACAGTAGGCAGGTAGATGGGATATGGAGATGGGAAGTCCATAATGTGACCGATATGAATAGAATGTTTAGATCTGCCAGTTCATTTGGATCAAATCTTGGTAATTGGAATGTTAGTAAGGTAACCAATATGGAACGAATGTTTGCCAATTGCGGTTATGATAAAAGTCTAAGTGTTTGGAATGTTGCCCAGGTAACCAATTGTAGAGAATTCATCCACAATGGAATTTCCTATTATACCAGTACAACGACTGGCACACTCGTTACTAATTTTCGTTATCCAATGAATCTTCCTAATAGTTGTCGCAATGGCAATTGATCAATAGAGCACTAACCAATTTTCGATTTCAATGTATTGCCCTCGTTGTTATCGGAATGAATAATAGGCCTGGAACCGACATAATATAGAACGAAGATTGCTTGTATATTCTGAACAGAATTCCGTCTGATCATGTGGACTGTGTTATCACATCACCACCTTACAACATGAATTTATGGATTCGAAATGGTCAGTATTGTTCCTGTCAGATGCTCAAAGAGTTCAGCACAGGATATAACGGGTTTGCAGATAATCTTACCTATAAACCTGACTTTCGGGTCGAAATACGGCCAAAACGCTTACTAGGTTTGAAAAAGGTGCCATTTTCAACTGTTACTTTACTAGAAACATCTTTTTATGATCAATGCCAATAAGTTCTAATGCCCTCCTTTAAATCTCCGTTGCCTGAGACATTACATGAATCACTTGGTCAGGATTTCCAGGCGGACTTACCTCATTCAACGTCAAGGTTCCCAGATCGTGCATCAGGGTTTTGAAGCTGTGTACAGGATGACCATCT
>MPMN01000038.1 GCA_002238525.1 Flavobacteriaceae bacterium bin25 | reverse complement strand
AGATACTTCAATGAGTTCTGTTTCAGAATAAATCGTTCACAGAGTAAAGAGACGATATTCAATAATCTGATTACAAAAATGGTGAACAAGGACAAAGTCTATCAAAAATATCTGATATGTGCTTAAATGATGACCTCAATAAATCTATATCCTTTTTGTTGAAATCAATTCCTTTCAATAACGTATAAATCTTTTCTAATCTTGTTTTAATTTCATCAGAAATGTCGTTTTCATTCCAATACTTCCCTACTCTCATCAAAGGCACTATTTTCTTTAATGCTTTATAAGAATAAGAAGCATAATTAGATGACGGATAACTTTTGATGTGTTCAAATGCTTTTTGGAATTCTCGCTTTGGCAAATAATGCTTTGATGCAAAAGTGTTCAATGCCTTTTTAAAAGCATCAGGGTCTTTCTCGGAATAAACAATATGCCATAAATCGTATTCCGTTTGAGATGTCAGAAAAATATCAGCAGAAAAATCTTTGATGTCTACATTTCTTTCTTCACATATCTTTTTGAATTTATCAAAACAACGAACGAATTCATATCTTGTTTCATTTCCTTTCATGTTTTTATCTAAATTCCATGAATAATTTTTTGTGGTTTTAATCCAACCTTGTTTTTTGAAAAAAGACAACAATCCGGCTTCTGTTATACTTCTTTTATTCTTACAATAATCAAAAAGCAATTCATATCTTTTCTCATCACACAAAATAAACTTAGTGACATCAGTAATTTTATATTCATCTGTTTTTTCTTTAATCCTTAAATTGTATATTGATTGCCATAAATTAAACTCTTGAAACAGCGGATGTGATTTAGGCATACATCTTATGCTTTCTGATACTAATTTCCCGTCTTTTGGAAACACTCTTTGTTCATAAGGGCATTTTGAAATCGTGGATTTTTTGATTTTCAAAGGTCTCTGGTAATATAAAATATCTTCTGTCAATAAATAAATTAAATTTTTGTGTGATAACAGTTCGCGATGATGTTTGTCGTTTGGGTATAGTTCATCAATACATTTCAAAAACAATTTTTTGTCTTTTAATTCCGGATGATATTCCGATTGTTTTTTGAGAATTTCAGTTATTTCATCTTTCCAAAAACATCGTTGAATGGTTTCTACTAAACCATCCTTTTTTTTACTACCTCTTATTTTTAGATTCGGATTTTTCAGTAATTCCTCATAGATAATTTCACTTATTTTTCGTCCAGATAATTTTATCTTTTGTTCTATTTTTAATTTATTGGAAAGCCATTTATTGGCACTTACATCTTCTATTTTTTCTGTTTTTTCTCCTTTTTTATTTTCTTTACAAGAAACAATAAAATCTTGCAATGTCCCTGTTTCATATTGTTCAGTTGTAGTGCATGTTCCTTTTTCTGTGGTTACTTCATACACTTTTTTAAATACTCCATTTTTGTCTTTTTTCTTTCTCTTTGTTTCCTTTATATTCAAGATTTCTAATGGCATATAGGTGTTACCTTCATTGATTTTCTGTTCTTGTCGTAATTGATAATATCCTCTTTTTTGATTGAAGTTCATGATGACCCATGCCAATGCATGTTTGGATATTTTTTCTTTCAATGCTTTATCCCGCAAATAATAAAGAGTCCAGGAATGTCGAAATCTCATGGTTTTATGTCCTTTTTCATGAAATTCTTTGACCATCTCTCTATATTCTTTTTCAAAAAGAAAAATACTTTTCTTTTTTCCGATCTTTTTATCAGGCAATAGTTCTCGTACATCCAGTTTGGGGAAGATACTGTCTTGATTTTTCCATTGTCCTTTTCTCACTTTAAAATCAATGGCATCAGCATAGTGTTCAGGCAGAAAATCCAAGAGATGAAGAACTCGATGAAACCGTTCTCTTCGTTTTATTTTTCTTGCCAGAGTTTTTCTTTCTTGTCTATCTTTTGTTCTTTGTGCTGCTGGCGTTTCTTTTTCGTTGTTTTGGGATGGAATTATCCTCGCTCCAGACCCTAAAACGTCTCCTTTTCCATCGGTTATCGCCCAGCCCACACTATTGCTTCCGATGTCTAATCCTAAAATTGTTTTCATGATATGGTATTTTTATTTTACTGTGTTGAATATTTTTATTAATTACCCTTACATTACTCCGTATTCGCAATTCACTATAAGGCGTTCGCGGTTGTGAAAATATTCAAGGTAGTGGGGGTAACCATTGCTTTTATGTTTCTACTACTGTATTTTCAACAATCGTCTCGGAAATTTTAATTACTCGGACAAAATATAGTTTTTGATAATCTATACCCATAACATTTCATTTAATTTACGAAGATATAAAAAATAATTTGATGCTATGACCTTCTAATAAAAGTGTAATTTATTAAGTTGATGTCATCATTTAAGCACATATCAGATTTTTTTGAGGTAATTTTTCCTTGTTGACCAATTTTGTAATCAGATTGTTGAATATCGTCTCTTTATTCTGGGAACGGTTTATTCTGAAGCAGAACTCGTTGAAATATCTGTTTAGGTTATAGTCGCTCACCCATGAATAAGTGATACGTATCCAAGATTTTATCTGTTGTATCATGGGATGGAATGCCTTAAAATTGAGTCCCTTGTTGCTCGCAATCTGGATAATGGTACAAGCCTTGGCTATTGCTCTATATCCCTTCCACTTGCCAATAGATACCTGTGCAGGCTTGCTGATATGGTTTGCAAAGATGAACTCAAGTGAGTATACTGAGTATACTGAGAAATCTTTTAAACGCATAGCATACATACGCCTAAGCTTTCCTTCCTTTGATAGCTGTACTGCTGTTACCGCTTTCTTTTTCTTGGTATCGTAGATACGCCCTATCTTTCCTTGTTCCACTCCACCCAGAACGAACTCGTCCACGTTTACTATACAATCCATAGACCAACCACTCACTACTGGATTCCATGGCCTGTCTGATCTTGTGCATTAATAGACGGGCAGTCCTTTCGGTCACGGCATAGCCATCGGTCGTGTACCTTGCAGAAAGAATCTTGGTACTGGTAGACATCTCAAAACAGATGAAAAAATCTTTGCATACAGATACTTCGCCTTGTGGAACAAGGTATTGGCTGTAGCCGATTCGGTATGACTACAGATGTTGCACGTCCTGGAAAAATCCTTACGTACCTGACAAGCTTGTGTCCACATTGGACACAATTGAGCCGTCTTTCCATTTGATTTCAGAGATGCATTTCTTGCAATCTAAGTCCGTCTTGAAGCGTTCAGAAAACTCTAAGCGCGAGTTAGTCAAAAGGCGATTTTTTTCTATCGTAAAAAATTTTTTCGTCTTTTTATTGAATTATTTATAACAATCAACTCTTTTCATTGTCATATTTATAATTATATATTGATTTAATTGTTCTATTGATTAATTTTTATTCAAAACCCCCGTTACAGTGGATAAATGTTATTTTTATTTGTGACTCTTTACTATCTTAGCACACCAAAAAATAACCTATGTTTATCCGATCAAAATCAATATCCTTAAAAACAAAACAAAAAAGGCTTCCTTTTCCCTTTGCGAATGTCGAAGAATCAATTGATAACCTAAGCAAGCTACCTTATTGAACCTCGGTGCTGACTTTCCCATCAAAAAGAGGATTGGCCTATATGCATTCAGCGTCTGGTCGGAGAATTGAAACGCCATCCCGTCATCGTTTTTGAAGATGATCAACAGATGGGTCATCAAGTCCATAGAATCGTGAAAGCCTTAAAAGATATGGGTTATGACCCATATGCAGTAAAAGATGATCGCACACCTGTGATATTCGACAAATATGTTTTGTGACCTTTGCACTAGTTCAGATAGCCCATTACTGCTATCATCTCCAATACAGTCGCAAACCCATCAGTAAAGGAAGAATGCTCAGGGAGATTTGAGATGTTGAGGTGTCGATTATAGAGGATACAGACAACAAAAATGAATTTTTACTTCCTTCATCGGTCAATGACACACAGACAAGGATATATCATGCTTTAGGTTTGAAGCTTCAAACCAGGACCGTTCCCAGGGACCTGAGTAAAATAGTGTACAATACAGATTAGCTTTTCCATCTGTATCGCATTGATTTATTTCTGAAAAGTACCTTTTTGTAGCGTACTGTGTTTTTTTAACAAAATCATTATCAATCAGTTGGGATTTCAAACCGACGAAGTCAGAAGTGCGAAAGTCGGATCTAGTCAATTCTGAACGAAATCGGGTTAAAGTGCTATGGTCAGGAACACCGTCCATTAATTCTAAGCCACAAAAACGACAAAAACTGATACTATCCATGGTCAAGTATTCTGTTTGAACATCTGAAAGACCATACCGATGCATTTTAAATAGGATCATCGGATAATAGCCTTTTGACCTCTTTGCTTTTTACCGGGCTTATAATGGTTGACTAGATACTCTTCGATTGGTTTCCATTCAATGATCGTATTGATTTGTTTGAAAATTGACTCAATGAAGAGGCACTCCTGGCTTGGTGTGGTTCGAAAAAACTCATTTGTTTGGAATGATAAGATTTGAAACGCATAGCTACGGCCAAGATACAACAATAAGTTGAATTATACAAGTAGTTTAAGTCAATGTCAAATAAATTTCTAAACTCAATTAATTCACATATTCTAATGCTATTACTAAAATTTAGTGCAAAGGTCTCAAGAAATAAATACTATCACTTGTAGAGATTCAACTTGTAAGCAAAATATTCGCTGAATTTTTCAATCGCCTCACCCATCTCCTCATCACCTGTTGCCCGACGATAAGTGTCTCCAAGAATATCAAGAGTTTGATGAACAAATAATCTCATGGATTCCAAAGGCATTTTTTTGACCCAAGTATCAACCATTAAAGTTATAGGAGCCTCATCGTCCCACATAGAAAGAAAAATAGCCGGAGTTAAACGATTATTTAAACCCTCATCAGGAGCATCTAACCTTATCTTGATAGGGATTCTATTCTCATCCATCGAAATCTCAATGTTTAAATGAGATTTGTAAGCCACAATATTTTCCCGAGGATCTTCAACTTTCCTTAAATGACTCTTCTTTTTCTTTGACATCAGCGTGGTGGTTTATAATTCGACAATATAAATAATTCTTCCTCATCTAAGCGAATTAATCCAGCTAAAGTAACACTTGGAAAATTTGATCTGTACGATTTTACAATCTGATAGCCCATGTACACCCCAATTCGTGGTGAAGAACTCTGATCAATCTCTAAATAAAATTTAGAATATGGAGCATTTTCTAAGAACCGACGCGATAAGGCCTTGTCTGAACTATACAACAACTCATTTTCTAAAAAATACCGCCAAACTTCCCTTTCATATTCAACCGCCCACCGGAATTGCTCATAAGTATATCCCAATTTAAATTCTCTTTGTATATCAGGTAAAAGCAAATCAACTATATACATAATCTTCCCCATATAAACCATCTTGGAAATAAAACTTCTGGAATTCGGATATTCAATAACCCTCTTAGCAAATTCCCCAGCAACCGTAGGTATCAAGTAGTCCCTTTCCATTAGGTTTCTCTCATAATTGTGAATACCACTATATATTTCATTATTACCTCCCAAGAAACAATCAAGAGCAATGATGGCTAAGGTATCAAGATAAACCACCTTGGTTTGATAGTCGACTTCACTGGTTAAACCAATCACTCTTCTCGGAATATCCCTTTCAGGGAAATAGAATTTAATGTGCTTAAATAAATCAATAAACTGGTTCTCAAGTTCCTCAGTTTCAGAAAACACCCGATCTACTTGCTGTTGAACCAAATCAAATAATTCATCAGTTCGTTTTGCCTCCCAGACACTATCACTTATAGATGAGTGAAATAAATAAGGATACCTCTTTTGCAATACTTCTAATGGATAATTGATGGTGTCCTTAAACTTTTCATCAAAACGAATAAATTCATATGAAACATCAATTTGCTTCATTGCTCGCTTTTTTCTATTTTGACAACCTACAACTAATATTGAAAGGAAAAGAATCATAACAAATAATGAAATATGACTAATCTTGCCCCTATATATGAATTTCATGTATGTAATACGACGACTTTTAAACTAAGCTATAATGGATGATTCAATAATTCCGAAAATTCTATCACCCCAAAAAACGATAGACTATATTGTCAATTGGATGGATGAGTATCTAAAAAAATCAAATTTACATGGATTTGTCGTAGGTGTCTCCGGAGGTATTGATTCAGCTCTGACTTCTACCCTATGTGGCTTAACCGGCAAAAAAACACTTTGCCTAGAAATGAATATCCACCAAGAACAACAGCAAGTGAATCGGGCTACCGATCATCTCAACTGGCTGAAATCCATCTGTCCCAATATCGAAAGTAAATCTATCAATCTAACACCAGTATTTGATGCCTTTTCTAATCTGCTCAACACAGATAATCATAAATCCGATACCATAGAACTAGCATTAGCTAATTCACGCTCTCGGCTACGGATGGTGACTCTCTACTACTATGCATCAAAAAATAAATTTCTAGTAGCCGGTACAGGGAATAAAGTAGAAGATTTTGGGGTAGGATTTTTTACCAAATATGGCGATGGCGGTGTTGATATAAGCCCATTAGCAGACCTCCTTAAATCCCACATATACCAATTGGCTAAACACCTCAAAATCATCGATTCTATTCTCGAAGCCAAACCAACCGATGGACTATGGACAGATAATCGCTCAGACATAGACCAATTGGGAGTCAGTTATGATGAACTAGAATGGGCTATGAACATATCTGAATCAACAAAAAATAAAAAAGACTTGACAGAAAAACAGATTGAGATTTTAAATACCTTCAAATCCTTTAATAATCAAAATAAACACAAAATGGAACCTATTCCAATTTGTAAAATCCCCAAAGAATTATTTACCAACTAAACCTATCAGATACAGATCTATCCGTTTATGACAGTTGGAAATCACTAAGTTCAAGTGTTCAGGATTTTTTTGTAAAAAGAAATTCAAATTATCCTCTCTAATTTTTTTGAAATAAGAGTCTTAAGATCATTGTATTGGACTATTTCCCGTAAAACTTCAGTTCCACGTTCGGACTGATATGCCTCATTTTCTGAATTGCTATCCAATTTCTTGATTTTGCTCTCAAGATCCCGGATTTTACCCTGAATCAATAACTTCTGCAAATTCAGTAAATCATCATTAACCTTCGTACTCGCCCCATCTTCAATTGTTGGTACAACCACTTTGTATTTGCTCCAATCACCAAGTGTATGTAATTCATATTTCATTTGAATTTCAGCTAACCTCGAAGTATAATCAGGGTTTTCTATTCCAATATCATTCAGATGTTGACTTTCTAATCCACCCTCTTTATTACAAAAATCAATTAATAATTCATAAAGATTATGATCCAGAGGGTCCCGAAACTTTAAGTTTTCAGTTTGAAAAATCTTATCAATTTTCTGGTAAACTTTGTAGCTTCTTTTCTCAAGTGTAGGAGGTGAACTTGAAGATTCATTAACAATATCATCGAATTCAACTTCCAAAGAACTGTACAATACCAAATCTTCAAGTATCTCTTTCATGCAATTACTGAGCACATCAATTACCAAAGAATCCTGATTCTTCGACACCTCCGTCTCATTCTTATCAGCAGTTAGAGGTGGAGGCTCTGGAGTGAATTTTCTGGTTTCTTTTCGCTGATTTCTTGACAACTGTTGGGCCAAAGCATCAAACAAATTCCTTTCTTCCAATTTGAAAGTTTTAGAAGTTTTTTTTATGTAAAACTCCCTTTCAATAAAGTTCGGAACTACAGCTATTGACTGAACAATCTCGCCAATAATCTCTGCTTTCTTAACTGGATCCTCAGTACCATCAATGCCCAAATTAATTGACTTAAAATCTATAAAATCAACTGCATTATTAGTTAAGTAATTCTCTATGTCCTCTCTATCATATTTTGAAGAAAAACTATCAGGATCCTCGCCCTTAGGTAAAGCACAAATTTTTACCTTAAGCCCTTGTTCCAAAATCAAATCAATACTCCGCAATGCCGCACTCATTCCAGCAGAATCACTATCAAATAACAATACAATATTTTTGGTTGCATTACTAATTAAGCGAATCTGTTCGGCAGTTAATGCAGTCCCCGCAGAAGCCACAACATTTTTGATGCCCTTCTGGTAAAGCTTGATCACATCAGTATATCCCTCTACTAAATAACACAGCCCTTTACTGATAATCTCCCTACGAGCTTGATACATCCCATAGAGCAACCTGCTTTTTTTATAAACCTGAGACTCCGATGAATTAATGTATTTGGGAGCAGAAGTATTAGAATCTATAACCCTCCCACCAAATCCAGTTGGCCTTCCAGTAGCTGTATATACAGGAAACATGATGCGATCTCTAAATCGATCTATCGTTTGTCCTGCTTCTGTGTAATAAACTAATCCAAGTTCCTCAAGTATTTCGAATTTATACCCTCCTTTACTAGCTTTATCGTATTGAACCTGTCTGGCTTGTATAGCATACCCTAAACCAAAAGTTTTAATGGCCTCATCAGTAAAACCCCGACTCTTGAGATATTCCATCGGGCGTCTGTTCAGCTGCGGATTCCAGAGGTTTTCTTGAAATAAAATTTGGTAAAATTCCAAAGCATGAAATAACTTCTCCCTATGGTCTATCTCCTCTTGTTTTTTGGAAGAATCATTTTCATATTCAACTTCTATGTTGTATTTATTGGCTAGATATTTTACAGCATCAGGTAAAGAAAGTCTCTGATGCTCCATGAGAAACTTTAGAGCGCCCCCTCCCTTTCCAGAACTAAAACACTTCCAAATATTTTTGCTAGGAGAAACAATAAAACTTGGTGTCTTTTCATTAGTAAATGGACTTAGTGCCGAGTAGTTAGCACCAGATTTTTTTAGATGAATGAACTCATCAATAACATCTACCACATTTGCTGTATAGATTACCCTCTCAATTGTTTGTCTTTTTATCACTCAATTATGCTCTTATTTTCAACCTACATATAAAATCAAACTGCATTTACTTCAATTTTTTGGTTCAGTTTTATCTGTCAATTTGTTATTATAAAGCTATCTGTTGAAAATTTTAAATTATGTAAAGATAAGTGAAGTGAATTACCCCAATGCTTAGCCATTAATACACAAAATTGCTCATTAAAATTTTCTATTGATTACATAAGTCAGCATCAGCTCTAACGAATCTCGATATTCGTCCCTGGGATATTTCATCAGTATACTGTAGGCTTTATCTTTATAGAAATTCATTTTGTCAATAGCAAACTCCATACCTCCATGATCCTTTACAAAACGAATAATTCGATTTACTGTTTTAGAATTACCGCTACGATTATTTACGGAATGAATCAGCCACCTCCTGTCTTTTTTGGATGCTTTGGACAGCACATAAATTAATGGCAAAGTGATCTTTTTGTTTTTTATATCAATCCCCCTCGGTTTACCAATACGTTGATGCCCATAATCAAATAAATCGTCTTTGATCTGAAAACTCATTCCCAAAAATTGTCCGAATTCGAACATCTGTTGAACATCCTTATCCGAGGCATGAACACTTCTGGCACCCATGGCACAACAAGCAGATAAAAGAGCTGCAGTTTTTTGTCGAATAATTTGATAGTAAACCTCTTCTTCATATTTGAGAGTTTTACCTTTCTCAAGCTGAAGCAATTCGCCCTCAGCCATCTCCTTCATGGCATTTGAAATAATGGTTAGCAAATCATAATTCTCAGTTTCTGTGCAATTCAAAATACCTTTTGATAATAGATAATCGCCAACTAAGACAGCAATTTTGTTTTTCCAAAGAGCATTTAATGAATAAAAATTTCTTCTGAATTGACTGTTATCAACCACATCATCATGGATCAGAGTAGCCGTGTGTATCAGTTCAACCACAGAAGCCCCTAGATATGTTCTTTCATTGACTTTTCCTCCCCCCAACATTTTGGCCGTTAAAAGTGTTAATAAGGGACGCATTTGTTTACCTTTTCTATTGACAATGAAATAAAGGATACGATTCAGTAATGCCACATTTGTTGACATTGACTGATAAAAATTCTTCTCAAAAAGCTTTACTTCCTCATAGATGGGTAACTTGATTTTTTCTGCCGGTTTCATCTATATGCTATTGCTGCTTTTAGATGCTAATTTATTGGCTAGCTGACCACATGCAGCATCAATATCGGACCCCCTTGAGCTGCGAAAAGTAGAATGAATCCGACCCCTTTTAAGAGTTTTTTTATACAATTCAAGAACCGAAGGATCTGCTTGCTGAAAATCATCGCCCTCAACAGGATTATACTCAATAAAATTAACCTTTGATGGTACCCTTTTACAATACTCCAACAACTGATCAATATCTTGGTGCGTATCATTTATATCTCTCAAAACCAGATATTCAAAAGTGATTTTTTGTTTGGTTTTATTGTACCAGTATATCAGAGATTCAAGCAACTCATCTAAGGGAAAACGTTTAGAAAAAGGCATTATCTTTTCTCTGATTTCTTGATTTGCAGAGTGCAAGGAAACCGCTAACCTTATCCCAAGCTGCTGGTCGGCAAGTTTTCGAATCAACTTTGGGATTCCTGAGGTAGACACCGTTACTCGCCACGGAGACATCATCAACCCATGCGGACTAGAAATCATCTGAAGACAATTGACAACATTTTTGAAATTCATCAAAGGCTCTCCCATCCCCATGAATACAACATTGGTCAAAGGCATTTGATAGTGCTGAAAACTCATGTGTTGAAGTATAAAAACTTGTTGATATAGTTCCCATTTTGATAAATTTCTGGTCCGTTTCATTTTGGCTGTAGCACAAAAAGTGCAATCCAAACTGCACCCAACTTGTGAAGAAATACAAGCAGTAACTCTATTATCAACGGGTATTAAAACAGCCTCAATAAGACAATTATCTGGTAGCCTAATGGAATATTTAATGGTTCGATCATTGCTATGCTGACTACTGTGTATATCCAAGCTATTTAAATCAAAGTTTTCTTTCAATACAGATCTCAATTGTAGAGACAGGTTTGTCATCTGCTCAAAAGAACTTATATTTTTTTGCCAGAGCCATTGATCTATTTGGGATGCCCTATAGGGTGGCTCACCAACAGAATGGAGAAAAGATTCGAGTTCATCCTTTGCACAATCTCGAATGTTCTTTTTAGAGGTCTTGTTGTTCAATACAATTGGGTCGCCAGTCATGGTCAATACTAAATCTATACAGAACCCCCAGTTTGTCTAAAATTCTAAGTCAGAATAATCTATACCGGAAGGCTAAAGTTTACGGACCTGATATATATTTCAAACAATCCTATAGAATCTGATTGGATTTTTGGACTAAAAAGTTAGTTTTTCTTTCTGCAATCATCAACAAATCAAAATTTCTTTTGACTCCGAAGATGTGTGCTATGGAAAAGTGTTTAGTTCTGGAAAACTCAAATAATAAGCATTGCATCTCCGTAGGAATTGAATCTATACCCTTCTTTCTTGGCAATTTCATACAGATTCATCGTCACTTCATAACCTGCAAATGCAGCTACCAACATCAATATTGTAGATTTTGGCCGATGGAAATTGGTAATTAAGGAATCAGCAATGGTAAAGTTATAGGGGGGATAGATAAATTTATTTGTCCATCCATTGTAAGCATTAAGGGTACCAGAAGTAGAAATAGATGTTTCTAATGCTCGGATAACTGTAGTTCCGACAGAACAGATTCTTCTTTTTTTCTTTTTAGCAATATTGACGGCATCAGCTGTATGCTGACTGATGATAACCTCCTCAGAGTCCATTTTATGCTTGGACAAATCTTCGACATCAATTGACCGAAAGGTTCCTTGACTAATATGTAAAGTAAGATCTACAATATCAATACCCTTGATTTCCAGTCGCTTGAGTAGTTGCTTTGAAAAGTGCAACCCAGCTGTAGGTGCTGCTACGGCGCCCACATTTTTGGCATAGATGGTCTGATACCTCTCTCGGTCAAAATCTTCAGGTTTTCTTTTGATATAATTAGGCAATGGAACATAACCTAGTCTGTTGATTTTCCTTCTATATTCATGATACTCCCCGGCAAACAAAAAACGTAAAGTTCGTCCCCTTGAGGTGGTGTTATCGATTATTTCTGCTTCAAGAGAATCTTTACCATGGGTAAAATATAGCTTGTTACCTATTCTGATTTTGCGCGCCGGATCAACCATTATATCCCAAAGCTTTTGCTCTTTGTTCAACTCGCGCAACAGAGTAACATGGATTGTGGCTCCAGTTTTTTCTTTTTCCCCTACTAATTCTGCGGCAAAAACTTTGGTGTCGTTACGAACCATAACATCACCTTCTTCAAAATAGTCAATTACATCAGAAAAAATTTTATGTTCTATTTTTTCAGTATCCTTATGATACACCAAAAGTCTTGATTGATCCCTAAAGTCGGTCGGTTTTTGGGCAACCAACTCCTTGGGCAAATCATAAATATATTTTGATAATTTTTTCATGCTCTAAAAGGGATGCGAATATAATAACTTCATAAGACCTATACGTAATTACTTGTTCGATTGAATGTGAAAATTTAAATCTTTGAGATGTTGCCAGTATTGCGGATAGGACTTGGAAACAACTCCCGGATGATTAATCTGAATCGGGACTAACAATCCCAGTGGAGCAAATGACATTGCCATTCGATGATCATCATAGGTATTTATTTTAACCTCTGATTTTATTGAATGCAACCTGGGATCTAAATGTAAACTATCTTTTGTAATTCCAATCCTGGCACCAAGTTTTGTGAGTTCAGTTTTTAATGCTTCAAGTCGATCAGTCTCTTTGATCTTTAGGGTATGTAAGCCATATAAATCACATCCCACGCCCATCCCAAAACAAGTCACAGCTATAGTTTGGGCTAAATCAGGAGTATGGGAAAGATTCCATTGAAAATTTTTTCTAACGACTTTGAATCCTTTTATACGGCTAAGAATTAATTTGTTTGGAGCATTATGAGTGCTTTCTACTCCCAAATCATTATATATTTTTTTAAGCGCAGAATCACCTTGAGGGCTTTTTGGAAAATAAGAAGATAAACAAACTTGGGACTGGGGGTCTTTAGATAAAGCCAACAAACTAAAATGATAGGACGCCGAAGACCAATCTGATTCGATGATCATCTTTTTGGTGGTGGTTCTATCAAAGGGATAAATCTTGATTTGATTTTGATCAAAAGTCGATTTGATACCAAAGACTTGAAGACAATCTCTTGTCAATTCTATATAGGGAAGAGAGGTTATTTTTCCCTCAAGTTTAATTTCCAAACCATCGGGTAAACAACCTCCAATGAGCATCAAAGATGAGATGTACTGACTAGAAACATTGGCTTGCAAACAAATTTTGTCCTCAAGGGTTGAAACTCCCCTAATTAGTAGTGGTGGATAACCCTTTTTTTCTAAATACTCAATGTCTGCACCAACGGAGTTTAAGGCATCAACCAAAATTGAAATAGGTCTTGATTTCATCCTTTTGGATCCGGTTATAACCACCGGTTTTGTTGCTTTCAGAGCAAAATAAGATGTGAGAAAACGCATGGCAGTACCAGCATGCCCAATGTCAATAGTATCTGATTTTGTCTCTAAAGCATCAAGTAGATATTTCGTATCGTCAGAATTGGAGAGATTCTCTATTTCCATCTTCTGGTCAAATAGTTTTTGGAGAATTAAAATCCGATTAGACTGACTTTTGGATCCGGTAATTTCTAACTCCCCTTTTAGGGGTCTAGTCGTTGGGTATCCTACTCTATAGGTCATGCTTGTCCTATAATTTTTTATTTTTTTTATGTCGGTTCTTGTCTCTGACAGTCTTTTTTGTTAGTTTATCCAGAAATTTTTGCTCCAAATCAATTCCCAGTTGATTTGCCAGACAAAGTACCACAAAAATAACATCAGCCAGTTCTTCTCCGAGGTCTAAGTTTTTGTCTGATTCTTTTTCTGATTGCTCACCATATCTTCTTGAAATTATTCGGGCTACCTCGCCGACCTCTTCTGTTAATTGGGCCATATTGGTCAATGGGTCGAAATATCGTACACCATGTTCTTGAATCCATTGGTGAACTTGATTTTGATTATATTTTAAACTCATGTGTTGGTAATAGTTTTTTTAGTTTTTTGATTCATCAAGTTTGAACAATTGTTATGCTTTGCAATTTCATACAAAATAGGCAAAACTATTCCGTAAAATCAGACCACTATTACGCTTTTCGTCAGAAAATAATGTATTTTCAATCAGTAAATGTAAGCTCTGAGCAACTCGCCAACACCACCTTTCAACAATACTATCCCCAAAAGGAAGCTTTAAAAGTTCAGACCTCAACCACCAAAGAATTATTCCGAAATAGAATTAATTTCCCATAATTAACATAAATAAGAAAACCAAAAAAGTAGTAAAACTTAAGTGCATTTATTCAAATCCTAAGCTTTTTCTAATACGTTCATTCATTCGTTTATTATCCCTATCTCCTTTCGTACTATTACAAGCACCACAAAGAAGTTGTAGGTTTTCTATTAGGTCCGTCCCTCCTTTACTTTTAGCAATGATATGATCAACAGTCAAATTTCTCAATAAAAAATGTTGTTTGCAAAATTTACAAAACCCTTCTTGTTTTCCGTATAATTTTTCTTTGTTTTCAGGGGAATTATACGGGGGGATTGGACCTAAATCCGTTCTATGTGGCAGATCTGTTAAATGGATTAAATCCTCAAATACTCGATTCTGAAATTCAGTGATTCTAGTTTTCACTAATTCAGCTGCTTTTGGTGATATGTCAATTCCTATCCATTGTCTACCTAATTCTTCAGCAGCTACACAAGTCGTGGCACAACCACAAAATGGATCAAATACAACATCACCGGGATTTGATGACGCTTTGATGATTCGTCTTAAAAGTGGCAGTGGTTTTTGAGTTGGGTATCCCGTTTTCTCTTTCTTTGGCATATGCATTGCATCGGGAATATCAAACCATACATCACCAACTAACTTGTTCTCAATTACGACTTGATTATTAAGATAATCTCTTTCTAAAAAGTATTTTATTCTAATAGTACCAGTTTTTGTTTTATAAACCCTGTCCTCTTTTCGCAATCGCTCAATGGATTTGTCAGTATAGTCGCCTCTGGGACTCGTCTTAAACCATCGTCCTTTCTCATCTTTTCTAAACCCCTTTTTTCTAGCTTCTTCCAATGTATATTTATGTGGTATTGATTGTTTGTTAAATCTATGATTACCATTTTTCATGGCATAATATAGAATAACATCTTTATTCCGTGAGAATTGTCTTGATATGGCTTTTGCGCCTCTCCCTCCGTAATACCACACAATCTCATTGCGAAAATTATTATTACCAAAAATGGCATCCATTAGAATCTTAAGATAATGACTCATTGTAGGATCACAATGTAGGTAGATAGAACCTGTGTTTTTTAATATCCGCTTCATCTCCAACAAACGAATTGCCATATAAATTAAATAGGACTTATTGCTGTTGGTATAACCAACCAATATAGCATGCCATAAACGTGGGTGTTCTTTTTCTATCTTTTCTATCCAATCCTCGTCTAAGTCATCTAACGACCACATATCTTTAAAAGTTGCCCCAGCTGCTTTGCTTCCGATAGGGGCTGCGTAGTTTGCTTTTGAATTAAATGGAGGATCTAAATAGATTAAATCAACCGATGCACTATTCAACCCACGCATCACATGAAGATTGTCCTGCGTAAAAATGGTTTTGTTCTTAATGTTGCCCACCATTCTTATTAATAAAAACACAAAGAATGTTTGTCGTAAAACATAACCTCCTTGCTGTTCTATTTTCTAAATGATCGCTAATACACATTGAAAGAGTATGAATTAAACGCAATACACTCCTGCTAAACAAGTAGGCAATAACCTATTGAAAAGAAATTTTCTTTTATGGAATAGGAAATCTAAACTCCAAAAAGAGAATAAATCAAAAAACTTTAAACAAAAAAAGTCCCCAACATAAACATCCTTACACCTAAAGCAAGAACGAGGAAAAATGTTATTAAGAAGTTGAAAGTGTAGACTGTAATTTAGCCTAAGTATCTGATTATGAAAATAATAGTGGGGGGGGGTAAATGGTGGATGATACTAATCATTGTTGCAAATGTAAGATTATTCTTAAGTTGATTAAGTTGTATAGCCCTATAGTTTAAGTCTTTTATCTGTTCCATTATTTGCATTATTTCACACCTATGAGTCGTCAACCAATTTGTAATCTTCGTTATTGTTTTTTGCTCTATTGAAATATCTAAGTACAAGTTGAGCATTTGAAAGTTCAGTTTTGCCACCTTTGGAATAAGGTACTTTATGATCTACCTCACAATCATCAATTGCAAGAATTTTTTGCCCCGAGATAGAACAAACGGGATTTTGTTCAAATAGCGTTTTCTTTACATCATAAGAAAATGTTCTTGATGAATAATGTACATCACCGATGATGTCGTCTATTTTTTTAAACCATATTTTAAATCGAGTTTGAAGAGTATTTTTGTCAGATGTTCGAAGCAAGATAGAATCAATGAAGGATTGATTGTTTTTCATTAAATCCAACATCGCCTCTCTGATGTAATCAGCATTTCTCAAAACATCATTTTTGGCATAATGAACAAACCCACACATCTGTATATCATACAACGCCATATTTATTTTCGTCAATGACCAAGAACCTTTTTTATCTTCACTCATCGGAATATATCTTCTAAAAGCATTTTTGCCAAAGATGACTTTAACCAAATCAACAGAATGATTAAATTTCTTTTTGTATTCCTTTATCTTCTCATCAGACAGATTTCTGTTATCTCTTAATTCCTTATTACAAAACTGTTTCATGCTTGATGAATAATTAAAATACGATTTTTCACTCAGTGCAAAAAACCGAAGAATCATACCTCGATAAATCATTCTAGTTTTGAAATTATCTTTCCGAACTAGCTGATGAAAAGTTTCATTTTCTTCTAATTCCTCTAAAAGAGAAATATACTTACCCCTATAGACTGTATTCCTAATCTCATCTTCATTGAGTTTTATTGTACTAGTATTTAATCTCTCAAAGATGTCAAACTTAACATCGTCATTAGATTCTTTTTTAATAATGATGGTGTGTAAAGTTGTTTTTCTGATTTTGTTTTGTAGTTCTTTGCTAATATCCGAAAACTGTTTTTTGTTTAATTCTTTTAATACATTTAATCCAGTTAGTTTAAACGTTCTATCATTAGGATACTTTCCTTTAATGAATGCAATAAATGAAGTCAACCTTTGTTGCCCATCTATAACACTATACGAACAATCGTTTTCTTCCGAAAGATATATAACCGGGATAGGTACATCCATCAAAATAGATTCAATAAGCTTGCTCGCTATTTTTGGGGAAGCAACATATTTTCTCTGATAGTCCGGTTGTAAATTTAAATCACCATCTTGAGCCATTGAGGAGAATTCTCTGATTGAAAAATCTTTTGCTTGCCAAATAATTTTTCTGCTTTCATCTTCATTTATCTCTAATTCTTCCTCTTGATCGTATGAATCTTCAAACATTTTATCTTCTTCCATCTAGGTGAATTTTTACACAACGGTAGTGCTTTCAATATCTTTATTTAGTGCTATGTCCTACTCGCCACCTTAATCTCATGCTCCCCAATTTTTTGGTTATGGTGAAAGAGGCTAAAAGTTTTGATGGATGTGTTTTATTATTCTATAATATTTTACGGAGCAAAGTACTTAAAATATTTGTTTTTGGTATGAGTTTATTTATTTTATTTCAAATGGACTAACCATAAACCGCATAAATTGGTAAAAGAGTGTTTGCTAGCTTTGTTTCTAGGATTAATACTTATAGATTCGTATGGGACTTTGTCCGGGCTTCGAAGTTTACCACTAGACATTGACCCTTGTCCAAAACAATGACAATGCACGACATATGTAACGGCATTTATCATCAACTCGTATTAGGTTCTGTAGATGTGCAACTCCTTACAGGCATCTGATTTCTAGAGACAAATCAGAACCTGTAGTTAATTTTCTAAACTCAATTAATACTCCTATTCAAATGCAATCACCAAAAATATAGTGCAAAGGTCTCTCATGTTGTTACCCATGTTAATTTAATAAAGAAATTTTATTATTATCGGTTACAATAGGATATCATTCTCTTAATTCATGCCTCTGTTTACAAGAAGTGCAACAGAACCCTTTAATTAGTAGTAACAATCTTGGGAGTTGAAACTTGCAATAGATTCCATAGTGTGTCTTTTAAGCTAGTTATATTGAAATTGGTATGACAGCTGATAATTTGACTGGGAATCTCTGGAAACATTGATTTTAGTTTTTTTTGATAATCTTTTATCTGCTGAGGATCCAATAAATCGGCTTTGGTTAGAGCCAATGCACATGGTTTGTCAATCAAACTTGGATTGTATTTTTCTAATTCTCTTTTCAACAAGTCAAAAGACTGGGCAATATTGGGGGATTCTAGGGAAATCAAAAAGAGTAAAGCTGAATTTCGTTCAATATGCCTTAAAAAATGATGACCGAGACCTTTCCCTCTCCATGCACCACTGATAATTCCAGGAATATCGGCCATGACAAACGAACGATGATCTCGATAGGGAACAATTCCAAGATTTGGTTTTAAGGTAGTGAAAGGATAATGGGCAATCTTGGGTTTTGCTTTTGTTAAGGTTGACAATAGAGTGGATTTACCTGCATTGGGGAACCCTACTAGGCCTATATCCGCAAGGATTCTCAATTCTAATATCAGGTCTAATTCTCGTCCTTTTTCTCCTTGCTGAGCATATTGTGGCGTTTGATTTTTGGCCGAACGAAAATGCCAATTCCCCTTACCACCACGGCCTCCTGGAACCAAAGTGATGGCATCACCGTGAGAAATATCATGCAACACCTGGTCATCTGTTTTATTTTTCACTATCGTCCCAGAGGGTACCTCTATAATTTGGTCTTTACCTTGTAGTCCGGTTTTTCGATTTCCTGAACCATGTGCTCCATGACCTGCTTTGAAATGCCTTTTGAATTTAAAAGAATAGAGAGTCCAAATATTTTGATTTGCCCGAATAAGGATATGTCCTCCCCTACCTCCATCTCCACCATCAGGTCCTCCTTTGGGGATAAATTTTTCTCTTCGAAAGTGGACCGAGCCATTACCTCCATTGCCAGATTGTACATTGATGTGCACATAATCAACAAAATTGCCTTCTGTCATTATCCTCTACAGCTGATCTATTAAATCAAACAGACGTTGAGAAATTTTTTCAATTGTCCCTAGTCCATTGATGGAATAAAAAATATTTCGCTTTTTATAAAAATCAATTAAAGGATCTGTTTTTTGATCATATTCCTGGAAACGAAGGTTGATTTTATCTAAATCCTTATCGTCTGCTCTTCCCGATACTTTTCCTCGGTTCAGTAATCTTTCAACTAATGCTCTTCTATCTACTTCTATTGATATGACTCCATCAAGCTGCAATTCCAGATCTTCAAAAAATTCTTCTAAGGCTTCTGCTTGTAAAACAGTTCGTGGGAAGCCATCAAGAATATACCCATTAGGGTTTTCGTTGCTCTGAAATTCTTCTTTCAGCATCGCAATGGTAATGTGATCTGGAACCAACTCCCCTCTATTTAGATAGAGCTTTACAGATTTTCCTAAAGGTGTATCGTTAGAAATATGCTTCCTAAATATGTCACCGGTGGAAAGATGAATCAACCCATAACGCTTCTTTACTATCTCTGATTGAGTGCCTTTTCCTGCACCTGGTTTTCCAAAGAAAATAAAATTTTTCATGTCCAATATCTATGACCAAAGATACACCAATCAACACCTGTGAAAATCGGATGTTTTAACCCAAAATACACTGTTCTATCAACCAAATAATTATTGATTTTAATTTATATGGCTCAAAATATAGATTTACATTATTAGTTTTGGCAATGATTAAATCACTTGTTTTTTGAAAATATTGGTTCCTGGAATTTTGGTGTTTGTGTTCAACATCATTGTCTTGACTCCTGGCATGGGGCAGATAGAAGAGAAGCCAGCTTATTTGCATTTACTGGATATTCCTTATAGATCAAATGATAGCATTATGGCCAATCCATATATCAGGGAACGCTGTGTACTGGATTTATATTATCCCAAAGATGCCGATAGTTTTCCTACCCTGGTTTTCTTTCATGGAGGAGGTCTTACCAGTGGAAACAAAGGTTTAAATCTTTTTTTTGAAAATAAAGGAATTGCAATTGTGGATGTGAGCTATAGATTATCTCCGAAGGTAAAAGTGAAAAACATCCTTGATGATGCCGCAGCAAGTATAGCATGGGTTTTCAACCAGATAGAAAGCTATGGTGGGGATAAATCTAAAATCTATATCTCGGGGCATTCCGCTGGAGGCTATATCACCAGTATGATGGGATTAGACAAATCCTATCTCAATGCTTACCAAATTGATAGTGATTCCTTGGCCGGTTTGATTCCCTTGAGTGGTCATGTAATTACTCACTTTACCGCTCGTGAGGAAATGGGTTTGGGACAAACAGATGTTTTAGTTGATAATATGGCTCCTCTATACCATATTAGAAAACAAGCTCCTCCCTACATCATGATTACTGGGGATAGAAATTTAGAAATCCTAGCCAGGTATGAAGAGAATGCCTATATGATGAGGATGATGAAACTCATCGGGCATCCTGATACCCAATTATACGAATTGCAGGGGTATGACCATTCGATGGTTTACCCTGCAGCTCCTTTGATCTTGAAAACCATAGAACAACTTGAAGCCAAAAAATATCCAGAAGTTAAAACAGAAAACCATCAAGATTAATCTAGCCAACTCCGATGGTTAAGATTACTAAATTTAGGCTTTTTATACTGTTATGTTTTTAAGTGAACTCAAGATTCGGGGGTTTAAGAATTTTGAGGATATAAGTCTTCAGTTCAGAAAAAAGATTAATTGCTTTATTGGTCCCAATGGTATTGGCAAAACCAATATACTTGATGCGATTTATCATCTATCATTTGGTAAGAGTCTTCATTCTATGACTAGAGACTGTGTGAATTTCGATAAGGATGTTTTTTTTGTTGAGGGTTCTTTTTCTGATCGAGAGTATTTTGAAAAAATAACCTGTACATTTCAGAGGGATAAAAACAAAAAAACCCTTTTGAGAAATGAAAAACCATATAAGAAAATCACTACCCATATCGGTTTGATTCCCACAGTTGTTGTCTCTCCGATTGACAGGGACTTAATCATCGGATCTAGTGCTGACAGAAGAAAGTTCATTGATGGAATTATATCTCAAATCAGTATTGAATTTCTTGAGTGTTTGATGAATTATAAAAGGGCACTAGCCCAGCGAAATGCATATCTGAACAGAACCAAGATTGAAGGTTTGATTGATAGAACCATTATTGAATCATTTGACCAGCAATTGATTCGTTATGGTCAACCATTGTATCGAAAGAGAAATCGATTTATCCGGAAGTTCGTTCCACTTTTCATCAAACATTATCTACACATATGTTCTGATGCTGAGTCGGTAAATATTTCGTATCAGAGTCATTTATCTGAAGATACAATAGAAAATCTTTTGGTCAATTCAATTGACAAGGACATCATACGGGGATACACCACAAGAGGTGTACATAGGGATGATCTAAACTTTTATCTCAATGAAAAACCGCTGAAGAAATATGCTAGTCAGGGACAACAAAAGTCCTTTTTAGCGGCAATGAAATTTGCTCAATTTGAATTTCTAAAAGAAGCTACCAACAAATCTCCCCTTTTGCTTTTAGATGATGCTTTTGACAGACTAGATCAATCAAGAGTAAGGCAAATCATCAATTTGATTGATCAGAACCAATTTTCACAAATTTTTTTGACGGACACCCATATTAACAGAACAGAAGATACCTTGGGGAAAATTTCTGCCAATTACGAAATTTTTCAACTTGATTGAGATCTGAAAATTATAGTAACCATATAGCCAATATCCTTAAAACCTTACTTGATGAAACGTGTTCCCAGAAACCCCAGTAGACCTAAGCCTCTATCAACGATAGCCAAGCAATTTAACCAACAGAGAAAATTAAAAAAGGGGATTGAAAGGGCAAAGGTATATTCAAAATGGCCTCAAGCAGTTGGAAATAGCTTGTGTCGAGTGAGCAAACCAACAGCATTCAGGTGGGACTGTTTGATTGTTGAAACAAAAAGCGCAGTAATCAGTCAGGAACTGTATTCCCGTAAGGACATGATTATCAAAAAATTAAATGATCTATTGGGAGATCAGATAGTGAGCAATTTAGAAATTCACACAAATAGTTCTCTTTTTGAAAAGTAAAAACTTCCTTCAATCTCTGAATTGGCGATACTATCTGAAGCGTGAATTGCGTTTTTGGTTTTTGTGCTGCCAAACTTTCTACGTATAGTACCGAAGGCAGCTTCTTGGGGATCAGTAGCACCGATGAGTTTGCGAAAGTCCTCAACTGCGTTTTCTTTTTCCAAAACCATGGGGACAATAGGCCCGCTGATCATAAAATCAATCAAGGTATTGTAGAAGGATTTTTCTTTGTGCAAATGGTAAAAATCCATGGCTTCGACCCTTGAAAGACGAGTCAGCTTTAGGGCAATAATCTTAAATCCGTTGTCTTGGATGGTTTGCATAATTTCTCCTAAATGTCCTTTGAGTACTACATCTGGTTTTATGAGCGTAAAGGTTCGATTGTTTTGCATTGAATCATTTTTTGGGTTGCAAAAATACACACACGACATAAAGTACTTTTTCGAAAATTTAATTTTCATCCATTTTTAACTATTAATGGTATGAATCAGTATTTTTACCAACCCGAGATTAGATTTTTTGGTTCCTAAATTGGATATGCCTCTTGCTACTTATATATTTTCTGATGCTTGTGGATTAAGTTATATTAGTTTTGATGACAAATGAATTCATTAGTGGGCTAAAAAGTCTCTTATCTCAACCGAGAAAAGTTGTTCTCATTCCGCATTACAACCCCGATGGTGATGCTATGGGTAGTGTATTGGGTATGCAATTCTATTTAAACAAACTCGGTCATAGTACAGATGTAGTATTGCCCAATGATTGTCCTGAATTATTGCTTTGGATGCCCGGGATGGACAAGGTCCTAAACTATTATCATCATAGGCAAAAATCTGTCAAGTCTATTGGGGATGCTGAAATTATCTTTGCCATGGATTTCAATAGTCTTGATCGGATTGATAGATTATCTCCCTTAGTTAAGAAATCAAACGCCAAAATTGTGATGATTGATCATCATACTAACCCTGGAGATTTTGCTTGCTTGAGGTATTCTGATTCGAATCAGGCATCTACTTGTGAAATGGTGTACCGTGTTATTGAAGCTCTTGGTGGGTTACCGATAGATAAGGACATTGCTCAATGTTTATATACTGGAATTCTAACGGATACCGGATCCTTTTCTTACCCATTGACATCGGCAAGCACTCATATGATTGTACACAATTTGCTTAAATATGATATAGACTCTTTCCAGATTCATCAAAATCTATTCAATCAGCACAGTCAAGACAGGGTACTCTTACTTGGCAAAGCTCTTTCAAGTCTTAAAAGAGTAGATCAATTACCTGTTGCATACATTGCTTTAACCAAAAGAGATTTAAATTATTATAGTTCTAGGAAAGGGGATACCAATGGATTTGTAAATTATGGTCTGACAATAGCTGATATAGAACTTTCGGTTTTATTTATTGAAGATCCCAAAAATTCAAAGATCAAAATTTCTTTTCGGTCGAAAAATAATTTCCCGACGAACAAATTTGCCTCAGAATATTTTAATGGTGGTGGTCATATCAATGCCTCTGGCGGATATTATGATGGTTCATTAAATGATGCTATTCAAAAGTTCATCATTGCGATCAAACTGTTTCCCCATGAATTTCAGTAAGGCTATGCTCTTTACGGGGGTTATGTGTTCATTTTTCTCGTGTAGAGAACTTCAACCTAGGTATCCTGTAAATAGATCTTCTGATCGAAACTTTGGTGATTCAGCGTATAGAAATAGAACTCTTTATTCAATCGAATCTCAACAGATTGCCATGAGCATTCAATCTGATTCTTTGTTGGATTATACTGCATCGGAAAAAGGCTTTTGGTATGCTTTTATTGGACTTGATGGGCAATTGGGACCAAGCATATCGTATGGGGATACTGTTGTATTTAAATTAAAGATTGAATCATTAGGCAAGAGGCTGCTTTATGATTGGGACAAAGCTGGTGAAGTTACCTATAGAGTGGATCGGGAAGAAATTCTCCCCATACTAAGGGAGGGGATTCGATTGATGAAGGTTGGTCAAAAGGCTGTTTTTTTATGTCCCTCTTATTTGGGCTTTGGTTATTTAGGGGATGGCAACAAAATTGGAGTTAACCAACCTTTAAGGATAACCATTAACATTTTGGACAACATCTGAATGTTTAATTTTGACCCCTATGAGAAAACTAATTTTTATCGTACTAACCATTTTAATTTCAACTATGTCTTGTGGAGATAAAAAATCCAATGACAACTCAAAGCTGTTGGCCCAGATTGAAACGAATCGGGGTTTGATTTTGCTTGATTTGAACTATAAGCTTGCTCCTATAACAGTAGCCAATTTTGTATCTCTTGCAGAGGGGACCAACACCTCGGTAGATGAAGAATTCAAGGGGAAAAAATTCTATGATGGTCTATTATTTCATAGAGTAGTTCCTGACTTTGTCATACAAGGTGGTGACCCTGAGGGAACTGGTAGGGGTGGCCCGGGTTATTCCTTTGGTGATGAATTTCATGATTCATTGACTCATAAGGGACCAGGTATTTTGTCCATGGCTAATTCTGGACCTGAAACCAATGGAAGTCAATTTTTTATCACCCTATCGGCGACGCCTCATTTAGACGATAGGCATTCTGTTTTTGGTAGTGTTATAGAGGGGCAGAATGTCGTTAATTCTATCCAACAAAACGATACCATTATCTCGGTAGAAATTATCCGCCAGGGTAGTCAAGCAAAGCGATTTAATGCCGGCAAGGTTTTTGACAATTATCTTTCAGACTTTGAAATACAAAGAGAAAAAAAATTAGATAAGGCTCGAAAAGAGCAAGAAGAAAAGGCCAAAAAGATTGAGGAAATAACCCAAAAAAGAAAACCTATCAATGCTGAGAATGTAAATTATTTTAAGACCTTATTGAGTCAATTGAAGGATGGCCCTGAGGGAGTTCGGTATTTAGTTACCAAAGAGGGATCTTCCGTCTCTGTAAAGGAAAAGGATAATCTTTTGATTGATTACTCATTATATTCCACGGATGGCGAGTTATTAGCCACTTCAATTTATGAGGTAGCTGAGAAAAACTTGCTTTCTGAAATCTCTCAGGCCCCAGAAGAGAGTTACCAACCCATGACGGTTGATCAGCAAATGTTGTCCACGGGATTTATTCCGGGATTTTCGTTGGGTGTTTCTCTTTTGAATGTTGGAGATCATGCAATTCTGTTGCTACCTTGGGAGCTTGCTTATGGGGAGGAAGGTAGTCCTCCGGTAATTCCTCCTAAGGCTGATTTAATTTTTGAAGTGCGAATTGAGTAATCGAAGGTTAACTTAACGATCTCTCCTTTATTGACTTAACGCCGAGACATATGTCTTTTCCACTTTGAAAACAAAAATCAAGACTTCTCAGTGGATTTTTTTGATAGGTTGTTTGTCTGTATTCTTTCTCATCAATCTATTAAAAAGGCATCCTCAATACTTGGAGGCATATTATAGTCAAAAAATATATCCTTTTATATTCAAGATTTCTCATTCGCTTTTTGGGGTTATTCCATTTCCGGTTGGTGATATACTCATTTTGGTTTTAATTCTATTGTTACCGTTGGTGGTCTATAAAGTTTTTTTGTTTATCAAAAAAAAGAAGTTCACACCTCTGTTAATCAATTCAATGTCTATTTTCTTTTCTGTCTATATTGTTTTTCATATTACTTGGGGGTTAAATTATCATAGAATTACACTGAATAAGAAATTGGGATATGATTTGCAGTATTCAGTAGAACAACTGGAAAGCACAACCTTAGATATTATTCAGAGGATCAATAAGCTTCATTCTTCATTGACTATCAATGATACACTGGCTGTGGAAATTCCATTTACTCAGTCCGAAATTGAAATGCTGCTTACCCAATCCACGTTATATGATATGGAGGATATTTTTCCTAGCTCTGTGAAAAATAATTTGTATGTAAAAAAATCATTTTGGAGTTTGTTTTTGAGTTATATGGGATTTGCTGGTTACGTCAATCCGATTACTCTTGAGGCTCAGGTAAATAGTCTGATGCCTTCTTTGAGTTATATCACGACTGCGGCTCATGAAATGGGTCATCAGTTGGGTATCGCTGCCGAAAATGAAGCCAATTTTATCGCCTTTAGGGCTACTGTTTCTCATCCGAACAGGTACTTCCAGTATGCGGGTTATCTTTTTGGTTTGCGATACACGATTGGCGAATACTTTATCAATCGCCCTGTGGAGGCCAGGAAATTGTATGGCGAGGTTAATCTTGGGATTAAGAAGAACATCCGGCAAATCAGCGAATTTTGGGAGGGCTTTGAGAATCCTTTTGAGGTCATTTTCAAGAGGGGTTATGACCAGTATTTAAAGGCTCAGGGTCAGCGTGATGGCATTGAGACCTACAGCCAGATGGTGGCATATTTAGTTGATTACCACACAGACCGTACTGATTAGTACAACCCACAATTCATATCTTCAGCAACAATTCCAATAATGACAATACCCTATTTTTACTTAAGTTTCGACTTATTTCCCATTGAATAGCAAATCAGAAGCATAGTTTGATTGAAATACAGAATATAAAATATTTGATCATACAATAAACTCCAAATTAAATGTATAATTAAAATCGTCTTCAAAACGCATTATGTCTATTGTCTGCTCCAGCATTATAAGTTTACGTTCTATCATGTTCATAACTCTATATTATATTTTACTTTGTTAGCCTCTAAATATTCAACAAATGTATATAGTATATTAATATGATTCACAAGAGATTTTCTTGCCATTTCATTACATTCATCACAAAGACGACTATCATCATGAAAACTATAACTATTTTCAGCACAAGAATAAAAACTATCTCGACTTTTTATACCAGTATTAACATAGTTAACAAAAGAACTAACGATTTCATCGCTATCAGGCTCTAAAAGACGCATACTTTTACTAATAACATTATAAAAACTGTTATAACTCTTTCTGTCATAAAATATTATTTTATTTGTTATATCCAACCAATGCTGTGTTTGCTTAACACAATCCTCTATAACCCATCCTGACTTGTAAAGATTAGTCAGTTTAACATCAAAATCAATTAAAGATTTATATAAATCTTTATACTGCCCTTGTATGGAAGTAAATACAAAGACAATAAATAATATGGTAATAAATTTTCTCATCTGTGATTAATTTTAAAATGCAGACATAAGTAAAATAATTGAAACCACCAAATTTATTTTAGGGGTAATTGAATCTTTTTAATCTATTATTCGTGTTCCCCGAATCCTTCCCCAACTATCATAGGATAACTGGTACTTCAATCCGTTTTTTTTATCTACTATACTCTCATCCACACTATAAATCTTGAAATATGGCTTAGCATCAGAACACTCATAATGATTATTAAAAAATTCTACCCATTCATGCAATCCTTGGCATTCAAATTCATCGCCATGTTTTAATTTTCCAATAATGCCTTTGACATTACTTTCAGTATCTATTTTAATCATAGTTTATCTGGATACGGTTCATTTTTCTTCTCGTGAGCATATAAGTTCTCTAAAGTGGCGGTGAATTTGGTTATGGGCATTGATACCGAAGGGCACAAGGATGTTTTGGGTATGCTGTAAACTTCACAGAACGCCATTAAACTGGTCTTTTAGAATTGAGTCGCTGCTCAAAAAATCCAAACACTATAACAGCTAAAACCACAGATACAGATATAAAATGCTGTTGTGCTGACCATGAAGGAATCAACAAACCACATTCACAATCTTCTTTGAATAAAAGAAGAAAAAAGTAAATCAGGTATAAACACATAGACAAACCACCTAGAAAATAACCAGATTTTCGCTTCAGTAGAACTAATATGATTCCCACAATACTCATAATTATAAGCACTGTAGAGAATTACAATCAAGACAACAGAACCAACCACATCAGAGGAAATGACCCTCAGAATGAAAACATTGAAGTTCAGAGCAGAATAAACAAAAACAATGGCTAACAGCAAAACAGCTAAAAGCCTATATGACGGCTTAAATATCTCTCTCAATTTTATATTCTACAATTGAACCACCCGCGTAGATGATATACATTTTACCAGGGGATATGCCAATTTTTTTTGGCAAGATTTCAGGATTATCATTTAAGTGAGGGACAAGTGAACTTCCTAAGTATCTACCATCATTTGTTTGGTAGATATCAATTGCAATATGATTACCTGATTTGTCCTTATCCCTAATGTTTGAAAGAATATAGAGATAGTTATCATCGTTAGCAGCATCTCGCATTCTCCACACGTCTGGTGTAAGATCACATGTTTGATAGCCTAAGAACTTTCTTGATTTTACCTTGGGTAAGGATTTGCCATATATACCCTCCCCGATATAGAGTAATTCCCCCTGTTTATCAAAGGCAAGAAACAAGGACGTTTTCCGGCTTACATAAAAGGTATAGTTCTGATTCGAAGTCATATAACCTCCAAAAACATATACCATACACTCTTCTTCGTAGGTTTCATTGTATTTCTCTTTGATTAAATCACTGAAATAATAACTTCTAGTAGTCTTATCTGCATCAACATTATATACTGCGAACTTATATGTCCAGTCCTTTTCTTTTTGTTCATGTGTGATTAGATAATTCTTGTTTCCAATATAAATCCCCCTACTTAATCCCTCGTAGGGCTTATGAGCATATACCTCTTTGTCTCCCTCTAAAGTGTATTTTCGGATTTTTCCATCCATATTGTGAATGATATGATAAAATTCATTTTCGATTTCAACACTTTGAATAATACCTTCTCCTAATCCTTTCCAATCTCGGTTGTTTCGTAGAGAGGTTAACTGTTGGGTGGTTTGATTAAAAATGACTAGATTATCATCTCCTGAGATCAAGAACTTCTTATCTTCTATAAGTGAAATTTTTCTTGGTTCAAATAAATCAATTTTAAACCGACTTAGTTCCTGTAAGGAAAAGCTTATCTCTCTTCTATCCTGAGAATGAAGGTGTGTAGAAAAACAAACTAAAAAAATACAGAACAAGAGATGTGGTTTTAAAGACAAGGATTGGTTCTGGTTCATTTCCGTCAATATTCTCCAGAACATCATCTTAAAATTGAATATCAAAAACGGGTTGATCCTCTTATTCCCTATTGAATAGCAAATCAGAAGCAAAGCTTGAATGAAATACATAATATAGAATATTTGATCATACAATAAAATCGAAATTAAATGTATATCTTCAATTTAAACTTGGCGTCAAATCTCAATCAAAGTGATTAGAGCCTTTTTATTTAATGAAGCAAGTGAAGGTTTTATTTCCTCGTTTATTTCTACATCCATATCTTACTTGTTTATTACCTGTCATCATGTCTCTTACTGCCCTATGCCAATGATAGGTACTGTAATAGCCTCCATAGTCTTTATCCATATCCGTTTCACCTGGAGGTAGTTGGCAATCGTTGTTATGTCTTCCTGACATTATTTGTCCATGTTGACATAGATGTTTTAGGCCCAGAATGGTATGTCCAAATTCATGCCAAATAATTTTCAACAAAAACATAAAATAATCGTCTGATTGCCTTCTTTCCCACAAAGAATCATTAATCGTAACTCCTACTTTATCATCACAAATATTATGTGCAAGCCCCGCTGGTCCATTTAAATTTCTAACATCAAACTCATAATTTTTTGTATTGATATAAGAGAGATCAAGACCATGTCTTTTGGCATCTGTAATAAATGCGTTTAAATAGGATTCAAAATCATCCCTATCAATGTTGGAGTATATCGGATCTTCCATTATAGGTTTACCATTATTGAGGTCAAAAAGTTTTTCAGTAATAAGATTTTCAACTTTTGTTCCCTCCAACATGAGGTTTGTACGCTTCTTGCTTACATCCCAATCACTGATATCTTGATCAAAAGATATAGCATTCAAAAACATTGATTCCATATTGGTCACATTGCTAACATCCCAAGAACTAATGTCTTTATTGAAAGAAATTGCTCCTAAGAACATAGATCCCATATTGGTGACATTACTAACATCCCAAGAGCCGATGTCTTGATTAAAAGAAGATGAGTTCCTCAATATACCAACA
>MPMN01000037.1 GCA_002238525.1 Flavobacteriaceae bacterium bin25 | reverse complement strand
CAAAAGATCTTTACCTCATGGGCATATAGCTTGCATTTTGGGATTGATCAAAAATTAGAACTTATTGGTATCAATCAGAACAAAATGTTTCCATTAAAGTAACAGTTGGAAATGGCACTTTTTTCAGGCCTGGTAAAGGTTTTGGGCGTATTTCGACCCGAAAGTCAGGACTAAAAATACTGCGCGTTTGTTCATGCACAAGGTCAGAGAGGCTATGGAATCCCGTGGCAAGTACCCTATGGATGATATAGTACACGTGGACGAGTTCGTTCTGGGGGAGTGGGACAAGGAAAGATAGGGCGTAGCTATGATACCAATAAAAAGAAAGCGGTAACAGCCGTACAGCTTACAAAGGAGGGAAAGCTTAGGCGTATGTATGCTATGGGCATAGAAGATTTCTCGGCACGCTCTCTTGAGTTCATCTTTACCGATTATATCAGTAAGTCTGCCAAGATAGCACAATATGACCCGTTTGGTTCACCATTGCGATTGTGTATCTTTGTTCCTTGGATAGATGGCTCATACTTTTCTTTTTTTAATTTATTAGGGCAATGTAATCATTTATCTAGTCAGAAAGAGGGGGATTTTCTCCCTCTTTTCTGATAAAATATAAGTTGCATTTGCTCTCCCCCTAAAGTTGCATTATTGACTTGAGTCTGGAATTTAATAGGGTAATGGAATCATTAATCTATTCAGAGAAAAGGGGAATTCCGCCTCTTTTCTGATAAAATATAAGTTGGATTTGGCCAGGTTTAACTCTTTGTTCTCCACTTCGTTCCGAACCACGTTAGCGCCTAGCTACTACGCAGGTTGCTCTCCTCCTAAAGTTGCATTAGTAGGTTAAATCTGTTAAATCTGCAAACAAATTACCCAAAGTACATTCAAGAACACGATTTAGATGAAGAATCTGAGTAAGAAGAGTCCGAGATAAAGATTTACATCCCAATTGATAAACAAGCTGATTTTAAGGGCGGAAATAGAGTGTTGCAAAAGTTCATTAATGGGTTGATTCTAGGAGACAACAAAATTTCAAGTGTTAGAGTTATGGCTGAATTTGATGTTGGTAGCACTGGTACTTTATCGAATTACGAGTTTAGAACAGATATTGGATTAATAGGAGTGTATAACTTTAAAGATATTCAAGAGTTAGAAAGCAAATACCTAAGTACTTTGTAAAAGAACTATTAGATAAAATGGCAAAATGGCAACCTGCCCAAGCCAATAATCAAAATATAAAATCAAGAACTTCGTTGCCTGTGTTTTTTAGGTACAAATAATAACACGTACAGAACATACGAATTTGATAATTTAACTTATACCCTTTAAACACTGAAGTTACTCATAGAAAATTTAATGCATTAGTTGTTTAACCGTAGAGTAAACACATAAACATATTGAGTAAATGTAGTGTTTAAATGGTATTAGATAGAGTATCATGCGATTAAACAATACAAATCCAATTTAAGTTAAAAACTGTTGAAACTAATATGCTATTCAAAGTGATCTCTATAAATATTATCAGTATTTTTACTACGTAAGAATCAAAAGCACATTCATTATGCGCAAAATTTGTAATGGAAATAGCAACTTCGAGCATAAAAAATTTTACGTTTTCAGGTCATAACTCATTCCAATGCCGACAGTTATGGCTCAAAAAAGGGTATGATTACATTATTGAAGAGAATTCGTTTACAGATGAAAAAGCTGTTGTAAAATTAGGTGTTGGTAAAAATATGGTTTCTGCCATTCGTTTTTGGTTAAAAGCATTCAACGTAATAGATGGCAAAGACAATCCTACAGAATTTGGTTTTCGTTTGTTTGACCACGATGATGGTTATGACCCTTTTTTAGAAGATGAAGCCAGTTTGTGGTTACTGCACTACCAACTCATAAAAAATGAAATGGCTTCGATTTACAGCATTATTTTCAACAATTTTAGAAAAGAAAAACTACTATTTGATAAAGAGATTTTTATCAATTATTTAAAAAGAATTCAAGATGTAAATCCTGAATTAAGTTTTAATGAAAATACCGTCAACAAGGACTTTAATGTTTTTGTGAATATGTATAAAGGCGATAGTTCGGAAATTGAAGACAGCTTTTCTGGAATACTTTCTGAACTTGACTTGTTAACAACAATAGGCAAAGGAAAAGAAGAAAAACTTCAAATCGAAAATAATCTAAGAAACAACCTGCCTGATGCAATTGTTTTATTTATAATATTAGACAATCCCAATTACGGAAATCCTATAAGCCTGAATGCATTAGAATTTGACAAAAACGGCCCAGCATCAATATTTGCATTAAACAGAACGGGACTTTTGAATAAAATAACTGATTTCATGAGTAATTATAAAAACATCACATTTACAGACCATGCAGGGATTAAAGAACTTCAATTTAAAAATAAACCTGATAAATTTTCAGTTTTAGACAAATACTATGGCGGTTAATTATAATACATCAATCAATATAATTCGGGATACGGAAAGTGATTTTAATTACGTTCCAACACCGAACGGAAATCAGGTAGTAACCCAAATTGTGAATGATTTTAAAAAAGGAATTCACTCGTTTAACATTGTGGGGACTTATGGAACTGGAAAATCTTCATTTTTACTTGCACTTGAAAAAAGTATAAAAGGAGAAAAACGCTATTTTGAACCTAATTTTATAAATAATCCAAAAGTAGATTTTATAAAGATAATAGGCTCTTACAACTCAATAGTTGATGAGTTTGTAGAATTATTTGATGTTACTGCCAAAAAGAATATAAACGAAAATATTCTTTCTGAAATATTTTATCATTACTACGCATTAGGAAAAAATGGTATTTTATTCTTATTGTTAGATGAATTTGGGAAGTTTTTAGAATATGCAAGCAAAAACAACCCTGAAAACGAATTATATTTCATCCAACAATTAGCAGAGTTTTGCAATAATCCTAAACACAGTATTGTTTTAATCACAACCATACATCAAGGTTTTGACTCTTATGCTTACTCATTAAACAGCACAAAAAAGCAAGAATGGACAAAGGTAAAAGGACGTTTTCGTGAAATTACATTTAATGAACCTGTAGAACAGTTACTATATTTAGCTTCCAAACATTTCTCTAACACTTTAGACGTAAAAAAAAATGTATCTGCCATAAAAAAATGCTTAAACCTTTCTATTGAAACAAAAGCCTTTGATTTCAATCAAGATTATTTAAGTGAAATTGCAACGAAGCTATATCCGCTTGATATTATTTCTGCAAACGTATTAACGCTTGCTTTACAAAAATATGGACAAAATGAACGGTCTTTGTTTTCTTTTCTCGAATCAACAGACCATACAAGTATTGCAAAATACAACAAACAAGAACATCCGTTTTATAATTTGAGTTGTGTTTATGACTATCTAATCTTCAACTTTTATTCATTTTTAACTTCAAAGTACAATCCTGATTTTTCTACTTGGAGTTCCATACGTTTAGCTATAGAAGATATTGAAAGAGTATTTGATCATTCTATCAACGACTATCTAAAAACGATTAAAATCATAGGATTATTAAATATATTTTCTGCAAAAGGTTGTGTTTTAGACCGAAACTTTTTAAGTGAATATTTAAAATATGGTTGTGGTGTTCTAAATGGGGGAAAAATCATTCAGCAGTTAGAATCTAAAAATGTAATTCGTTTTCGCAATCATAGTAAGCGTTTTATTTTATTTGAGGGAACTGATTTAGATATTCAAACCGCGCTAATAGAAGCAGGCAATAAAATTTCAGAAATTAGTGATGTTTCCAGCTTGCTCAATAAACATTTCAGATTTTCGCATATTATTGGAAAGCTGTATTCATACGAAAGGGGGACACCTCGCTTTTTCAAATTTGTAATTTCGGAATATCCGATAATAGACCAAGTGCCACAAGGCGAAGTAGATGGTTTTATAAATCTTGTTTTTAATCACACATTAAATTTAAAGGATGTTCAAGAGGTATCAAAAAAACAAAAAGAAGCAGTTGTTTACTGTTTTTTTGAAAATTCTGATGAAATAAAAAACCTGCTTTTTGAAATTGAAAAAATTCATAAGGTAATTGATGAAAATAGTGATGATAAAGTTGCAAAGCTTGAATTAGAAAATATAGCTGATTCACAAAAACGACTTTTAAACCATTATATTTTTGATAATATTTATAAAAGTATCAATGCGAAATGGGTGTTTAATGGTCAAGAAAAGCAAATCGCAAATAAAAGAGAATTCAATAAACTGCTTTCACAAATTTGTTTCACAATATACGATGCTACGCCAATTTTTAAGAACGAATTGGTAAATAAACATAAAATTTCATTGTCAATACATACGGCAAAAAAACGATACTTTAAAGCCTTAGCAAATAATTGGGATAAAGAAGATTTAGGATTTTCAGATTCAAAATACCCACCTGAAAAAACAATTTATCTTTCACTTTTACAGGAAAATAGTATATCGCCAATCAGAAAAAATGATACAAGTAAAGTATATATTAGTGAAGATTTTTCTTTTTATAAGTTATGGAAAGCATCTGAACAATTTATAGAAAGTGCAAAGTCCGAACAAAAATCGGTTTCAGATTTTGTGGGAATCCTAAACAAAAGACCTTTTAAACTAAAACAAGGTTTAATTGATTTTTGGATACCGACTTTTCTATTTTTAAAACGAAATGATTTCGCCATTTTTAATGATGAAAGTTATATTCCTTATTTATCAGAAGAAAACCTTCAACTCATATCTAAATACCCGGAAGATTACACCATTAAAACTTTTGATGTTGAAGGTGTTAAATTAGACGTTTTTAATAGTTATAGAGTTTTATTAAATCAATCTTCTGAAAATGAGTTTAACAATTCATCATTTATTGAAACCATAAAACCTTTCATTGTTTTTTATAAGCAACTATCTGATTACTCGAAATATACAAAAAGGCTTTCTCCACAAGCATTAGCTATTCGTAAAGCAATTTCTAATAGTAAAGACCCCGAGGATACGTTTTTCGATGCATTTCCGAGTGCTTTAGGCACTACGTTAAACAACTTACAAGAAGATACTAATGCGTTACAGAATTACACAATAAACTTACAAGCTGCGATTAAAGAATTGCGCACTTCTTATTATGAATTGATTAAGCGTTTTGAAGATTTTATCAGTAATGAGTTTGTCGGAAAAGATGTTCCTTTTGACGAATATAAAAGTCACTTTCAAAACCGCTTTTCAACGTTAAAAAAACACTTGCTTCTATCCAATCAAAAAACCTTTGTGCAACGGATTGATTCTGCTTTAGATGACAAAAAATTGTGGTTGAATTCCATTGCCCAATCAATTACCGGAAAAACGCTTGATGTATTTATTGATGAGGATGAAATGCTATTGTATGAGAAATTCGAAGCAATGGTTTTAGAGTTGGATGGATTGTCTGTTCTTTCAAGATTTGATATTGATGATAAAAATGAGGATGTGATCAGGATTAAAATGGATACTTTTTCAAAAACAATTGCTCCGAAGATTGTTAGAATTCCCAAAAAGAAAAACAAAGAAATAGAGCGGTTGAAATTTGTTTTAAAAGAAAATCTTGGGAGAAATAAAACATCAAATATTGTAGCGGTTTCAAGTATTTTAAAAGAATTATTAAAATGAGTAATGTAAGACACGTATTAGGGATTTCGGGCGGAAAGGACAGTGCTAGTTTAGCGATTTATGTCAAAACTAAATACCCGACTTTGGATATTGAGTTTTATTCTTGTGACACGGGAAAAGAATTAGACGAAACCTATCAGCTCATCAAAAATCTTGAGGTTTATCTCGGCATTAAAATCAATTTATTACAAGGAGCAGAAAACAGTTCAGAAGACCCTTTCGATCATTTTCTGAAGATGTTTGGAGGATACTTACCATCTTCTAGTTCGCGGTGGTGCACAAAAAAGTTAAAATTAGATCCGTTTGAGGAATATGTAGGTAATGACCCTGTGGTTTCTTATGTAGGAATTAGAGGCGATGAACAGAGAGAAGGATATATCTCAACAAAAAAAAACATACTTTCCATATTTCCATTTAGGAAAAACATTTGGAGTAAAGATGTTGTAGATAAAGTATTAGCAAATGAACATATGGAGATTATTGAGAAAGATGTGAGAGATATTGATTTTGGTTGTTTTCAAGAGAAAGCAATACAAACGGTTTCAAAAAAAGTTACACCATCTTTTTCCCGAACAGAAAAGCTAAATACTTTACTTGATTGCAGTATAAAAGGGTTCAATCATTTAGTTTTTGCATTTTTAAAAACTACGGATTATCCTTTAGCCGGAGAAGATTCTTTTCCTTTGACTGACAATGAAGATGTTTTGGTTCGAGATGATATTTTTAGGATACTCAAAGAGAGCGGTGTCGGTGTTCCTGCTTATTACAATAAAATTGATTTTGAAATAAATGGAAAAACCGGGCAATATGCTCGTAGTCGTTCAGGATGCTATTTTTGTTTTTTTCAGCAAAAGATTGAATGGGTCTGGCTTTACGAACAACACCCGGAATTGTATAAAAAAGCAATGACTTACGAAAAAGATGGTTATACCTGGATTCAAGGGGAGAGTTTAGAAGATTTGATTCAGCCGAAAAGAATAGCGAGTATAAAAAACGGATACATGAAACGAATGCAGCGTAAAGCATCCAAAAATAAATCGCCATATCTTATTGATATTTTAGATGATGAGGAAAGTACCGGCTGTGCAAGTTGTTTTATTTAAGATGAAATACAAGTGAATTCAGCAAACAATATATCCTATTTAGACTACAACGCCACAACACCAATTGACCCAAGAGTACTAGATGCAATGCTGCCGTTTTTAAAAGAAAACTTCGGTAATGCAAATAGCACACACCATTTCGGGTCAAAGATAAAAAAGCAAATTGATGATGTTAGGGAAAAAGCAGCTAGATTCATCAAAGCAGATACCAATGAAATCATTTTTACAAGCGGTGCAACCGAAGCAATAAATATGGCTCTTAAAGGCATTGCAGATGTTTATCATACCAAAGGCAATCATATGGTAACTGTTTCAACGGAACACAAAGCTGTTTTAGACACTTGTAAATACCTTGAAGGTAAAGGTTATGAAATTACTTATTTGTCTGTTGACAAATACGGTTTGATTGATTTAAATGAATTGGAAGATGCTATACAGAAAAACACTATTCTCGTATGTGTAATGCATGTAAACAATGAAACCGGTGTGATTCAATTAATCGGTGAAATCGCTTCAATCGTTCGAAAAAAGGGTGTGCTGTTTATGACTGATGCAACACAATCGGTCGGGAAAATCAATGTCGATATGGAATCTCTCGGTATTGATTTGCTCTGTTTGAGTGGTCATAAGATGTATGCCCCCAAGGGAATCGGAGCCTTATATGTTCGCAAAAGTATCAACTTACCAACTTATATGCACGGTGGCGGAAACGAAAAAAACTTGCGAAGTGGCACATTGAACGTTCCTGCTATTGTTGGCTTAGGAAAAGCGTGTGAAATTGCAACATCAGAAATGAAGAATGATGCCGAAAGAGTTGTCCGATTCCGGGATGAACTTGAAACAGAATTATTAAAAATCCCTAAAACCTTTGTCAATGGAAACCCCGAAAATAGGATTTATAATGTAAGTAATATCTGCTTTAAAGGTTTTGATGCAAATGTGATGATTGGTAGAATGAAAAACGTGGCTGTTTCAAATGGTTCTGCTTGTACTTCTGCGGTTATAGAACCATCGCATGTCCTAACTTCAATGGGATTAAGTCGAGACGATGCCTTTTCTTCACTTCGTTTTTCTTTAGGAAAATACACCACCGATAAAGACATTAAGGGATCTGTAAAAAACATTTCAGAAATAACACAATCGATTTATAGATATGCTTAAAAATAACGATTGGTCAGTAGATAGAAACTACAAAACAGGTGGCGAAAACGAACCATTACAATTTTATTTGGAAGGTTTGGGTAATAGTTCTGAATTTCATTTGTTATTAGGTTATTTTAGTTCCGCAGCTATCCATCTTTTATCGGTAGGGTTTGCAACATTTATTGCAAAAGGCGGAAAAATGAGGATGGTAATCAATCATCTTCTTTCTGAACAGGACAAAGAATTTATTAAAAAAGGACAAAATGCAGATGATTGCAACAAAACATTTGATTTATCGAATGTTGTTGCATTAGAAAAAACGTTGAACGAATATGACAAGCATTTTTTTGAATGCTTAGCTTATCTGATTTCAAAAAATCGAATTACGATTAAGGTAATCAAACCGAAAGATAAAAAAGGAATTGCTCATTACAAATCGGGTGTATTTTGTGACAAAGAAAACCAAGTAGGATACAAAGCGTCTTGTAATTTCACCCTTTATGGTTTATCCGAAAATTTAGAAGAACTCGAAGCATTTTTGAGTTGGGAAAACGGCCGGTCTAACAAGCTGATTGAAAAACAATTAAAACTTATTGACAACTATTTTTCAGAAATAGAAGAAGATGTAGAGTATCTATCTGCGAATGAAATTGAAGTTGCGATCAAAAATCAATTCAAAGGAAAAGATTTAGAAGAATTGCTAGTTCAAGAGCAAGAATTAATTGAAAAGAAAAAGAATCTCGTTAAAAACAACAAACTAAAAAAAACGATAGATAAACTATATGATGAGATAGATAAAATCAGAACAACCCCGAAATTCCCTTTTGATGAGCCGAGAGAATACCAGCAAATTGCATTTGAACATTGGAATAATAATAAGCAGCAAGGATTGTTTGCGATGGCAACAGGAACCGGGAAGACAATTACTGCATTAAATTGTTTGCTTGAAGTTTATAAAAAAACGGGGTATTACAAATCTCTGGTTCTTGTCCCTACAATAACCTTAGTTAACCAATGGGAAAATGAATGTAAAAAATTCAATTTTTCCAACATTGTAAAAATCAGTTCAAAAAGCAAGAAATGGGAAAATAATATATCTGTAATTTTAACGCAAGAGAAATTATGCTCTGACAAAGAGTGTTCATTTATTGTCATTTCTACTTATGCTTCTTTTAGAAAGAAAAATATTTTCACAAAACTCAATCAATTATCATCTAAAACATTGTTTATTGCTGATGAATGTCATAATATAGGAGCAAATTGTTTATTAAATTTATTGCCTAAAATTAAATATGAACTTAGGATAGGTCTTTCTGCAACTCCTGAACGTCAGTATGATGAAGAAGGGAACAAAAAAATACGTTCCTTTTTTAACAGTGAAAATAAATACACTTATGAATACTCCATGAAAGATGCAATAAATAATAAGGTTTTATGTCGTTATTATTATTACCCTCACTTAGTTTCTCTTACAGAAAGTGAAATGAAGGAATATGTAAAATTATCGCGTAAAATCGTTAAATTCTACCGAAAAGAATCAGAAAATTTCAGAAGTGATCGGATTTTAACTTTATTATTATTGAAACGGAAACGAATTATCCATAAAGCGTTTAATAAGATTTCAGTTTTTCATGATATTTTACAATACCATTATAGAAAAAATGGAAATTTAAAACATACATTAATTTATGTTCCGGAGGGAAATGATGAAAACGATTATTTTGAAACGGATAGATTTATTGATAGTGATGAAATAGAAACCGATGTTGGTAGTTTGCCTTTAATCGATGTTTTCTCTAAAAAGGTACGAGGCATTAATGATGACATTATGATAAGACAATTTATTGCTCAGACAGAAAAAAAAGAACAAATACTAGAACAATTTGCAGACGGAGAAATTGATGTATTAACGTCTATGAAATGTTTGGATGAAGGGGTTGATATTCCGCAATTGAAAACTGCTGTGTTTTGTGCAAGTACAGGAAATCCCCGTCAGTTTATACAGAGAAGGGGGCGAATATTAAGAAAACATCTGAACAAACAATTTGCATATATACATGATTTAGTCGTCATTCCTAAAGTTAATAATAATAGTGATAGTTACAGCATGGAAAGAAATTTATTAAAAAAAGAACTGAAACGAGTGAATGATTTTTCTTCTCTTGCAGAAAATAGTTCAGATACAGTAAACACCCTTTTTGAAACCATAGAATATTATAATCTCAATCTTTATCATAATGAATAAAAAAGATAACAAAGAACGCATGTTGAAATTGGTGCTTTCTGATGAAAATTTAAGTTCAATCTATCAATTTAATGCAGAAGATTATTCAAGCCTTGATGATGCATTTTATTCTGATAACATTGCTGTGGTATCTGTTGCCAAAATCATTGATGGAATTTCTGACAAAAGATCTTTTACACCGACTTACAATGATGTTCGCAGGTATTTAAATCAAAACGTATAAATCATAAATAATGATTATTAAAAAAATAATTATAGAGAATTTCAGAAGTTTCTACGGAGAAAATATCATTGAGTTTAATGATGGGTTAAACATTTTTATAGGTGATAATGGTGATGGGAAAACAACCTTTTTTGAAGCATTAAAATGGTTGTTTGATACAGCAATAAAAAATAAATCAGAAGAAAATCGCAATCTTGATTTAATTTCCGAAAAAAGAATCTCTGAAATGTTTGAAAGCAATAAAGTTCGGGTTGCAATGTTTTTTGAACATGATGGAGAAAAAAGAGTAGAGAAATCGTTTTGTTTTAAAGTAAATAACGACAAGCAAATAGAAACGAGTGATTTTGAATTCAAGGGGACTGAAAATAGAGGTTCTGAAAAAATTCCAATAGATGGGAAAGTTTTATTAGACGATTGTTTTGAAATGTCTATACGCAAATACTGTCTGTTTAAAGGGGAAGATGATTTAAACATTTTTAATAATTTCGATGGATTAAATTTTTTAATTGAAACATTTTCCAATGTAAAACAATTTGATATTTATTACTCAATAAAGGATGATGAATCATTTACAAATTTTGCTGAAAAGAAATCTGATAAAGCATTTGCAACAGCAATGCAAAGAGATGGGAAGAATAAAACAAAAGAAGAAACTTTAAGGTTGGGTATAGAATCATTGAAAAGAGAATTAAATGAATTAAAAGACAATTTAAAAAAATCAGAAAAAAATGCTACAGATTATTCAAAAAAAATTAAAGAGTTTGAAAATAGTCGGGGATTAAGTGAATCCTTAAATGATTGCAATGATAGACTGGAGAAATTAAGAAATGACAAAAAAAGAGAAGAAAAGTTAATTGATGAAAATTATTCTATCAAACTTCTTGATGAGCGATGGATTTTATATCATTTCCCCAATATTTTTAAAAAGTTTCAGAATAAAATATCTGTATTTAGTAAAGAGAGAAGAAGATTAGAAAAAGAAGAAGACATAAGAAAAGGTAAAGAAAAAGGGAAGAAGGAAATGATTGAGAAAATAAAAAACAATAAAAGTATAGCATTGCCTCATCATATTCCGAGTGAAATTATAATGCAAGAAATGCTTGAAGATGAAATCTGTAAGGTATGTGGGCGTGATGCTCCAAAAGGTTCAGCAGCATATAGTTTTATGCAGGAAAAAGTCAATAAATCAAAGGAAATCAAAAAAAAGGAAATCAAAAAAGAAGAAAAAGATTTTTTCCAAAATAATTTCGTGAAAGAATTAGAAAAGAAATATAATCAATTAGAATATGAATCTGCAATTGTTAATAATTTAAAAAACACCATATCCAAATGTATAGAAAATAATGAGAATCAAAAAAACAAGGTAAAAGAGATTGAAGAAAAAATAGAAAAAACAGAAACCAACAAAAAGAATATATTATCGCAAAGCAATAATTTAGGAGAAAAAAAATTGGTGAATATATATGAGAATTTAACTCAATGGTATGATTCAAAATCAACATACGAGAAAAAAAATGATGATATTAAAAAAGAGATAGAAAAAAAATCTTCGGAATTAGATGAACTAGAAAAGGAGTATGGTATGTTATCTGAAAATTCAACAGCAGAAATCCCAAAGAAAATTCATGATGTTTTTGCTGATATCAAAAAAGCATTTAAAAATGCTAAAGAAAAAAACACTCAGGATTTTCTTGAAGAATTAGAAAAACAAAGTAATGTTTATCTTGAACGGATAAATGTTGATCATTTTCGGGGGATACTTAAAATCATTAGGGGAATTGGAAATAAAACGAAAATAGAATTACAAGATAGTAACAATAAGATTATAACAAGTCCAAATCAAGCATTAAATACTACCATGTATATGTCTGTGTTGTTTGCTGTTTCTGATTTAACTTCTTTAAAACGCGAAAATGATTATCCTTTAATTTTTGATGCTCCAACAAGTTCTTTTTCGTCCAAAAAGGAAAGTGATTTTTTTAATATCATATCTAGTATCAAAAAACAATGTGTCATTTTCACCAAAAGTTTTTTGAATGAAAATGGAGAAATAGATAATGATAAGATTGAGCGGCAAAAATGCACTATTTATAGAATGCGAAAGAAGCGTCCTTTTGATCATTTGGATTTATCTACTGTTCAAACTGAATTAAAACGAATAAAATAACAAGTTTGAAAATTTTAAAATATGGTAACAGAGAAATTATTTGATCTTTGGGGTAAAAAAAATCCAGCATTTGAAAAACACTTCAAAGAAACGTTAATTAAACAATACACTGAATATGGTGGTGGTTCGGCGGAATCGATGTTTAACAATGGGAAGATTTTTGGTGCTGGTTATGAGATTTATATTTATGCTTTTTTTTTAGGATTGTATGCAAATAAAAGAAGAGAATTATCGGATGAAAGGGATAAGCTTGGACAGCCGATTGAATACTGGGGGAATTTAGAAACCCGAAAAGGGCGAAAAGGATATCCGAAATTAAGGGAATATATGTTTGTTTCTTTAATTCCTGAGATTGCTGATGGGGATTTAATTGCTCTTGAAAAAGGAGAAATCCAAATAAAAAAAATTGTTCGTTATTTAATAGATGTCATGGAAGAATATGCTAATTATGGGTTTTATCAGATTAAAAATAAAACAACAGAAAAGGATAATCCTTTTTATAGACCGACAGGGTTTTTAGATTTTATTTTGGACACAAATAAATCTTCCGATAAGCAAGAAGAAATTATAGAAGATTTGTAAGAATCTTCGTCATTTTGAACCTTCGTTTTTTGCCCTTTCCGAATAAAGGATAATTTCCGATGTATACCCTTATTTGAGTGTTTTTGTAAGATTTTTGGTGCAAATTTGACACAAGACACTCTAAAACCCCAATAAAATATAACATTTACATTTTTTGTATATGGAAATAAGAACAAACATCAAAGGAGCTATAAAGAAGTAAAACCAAAAAATCAACCCTCCAACTTACTTTATTGGGCATACTTTATCTTCACATACAAAAATAAAGTAGTGAATGATTTGTACATTATTTACAAAACTTCCAACTCAATTAAATTGCACCTCAGATCTAACTTTTAAACCTCTTTATACTTGTATTGCATTTTTTGTATTGCAGAGTATTAAAGTTTTAGAAGAAAGTAATTTTATTTACATTGCATCGTTCATTGTGAATTTATATGAAAACAAATAGGAGAAAATTCATTCAAACTTCTATTACAAGTAGTGTAGGAATCTCTTTAGTTCCTAGATATGTACTTGGAAAAGGATGGGTTCCCCCCAGTGATCAAATTCTCATTGGAATCATAGGATGTGGAATGCAAGGAAGAGGTTTGCAAAATGCACTATGCAACTATCCTCAGGTTCGATTAGTCTCTGCTTCAGATGTAAACCTCAACAAATTAAATCTCTTGGCTGAAAACACAATAAAAAAATATAGTGAAGTTCAGCCGACGTGGGGAGTTAAAAAAATTGACACTTTTCAAAACTACTCAGAGCAGCTTAACCAAAAGGAACTAGACGCCATGGTTATCAGTACACCCGATCATTGGCATGCAAAGCAGTCACTAGAAACAATGGAACTTGGTCTTGATATATTTTGTGAAAAACCTATATCGCATACCATCAATGAAGGCCAACAGATAGTTGAATCTGCTAAAATAAATAAGATAGTTTTTCAAACTGGTAGCATGCAAAGATCTTGGAATCATTTTAGAAATGTAAGTGAACTAATTCGAAATGGATATCTAGGTGAAATAAAAAAGATTGTGGTACACGTAGGTGATCCATCAAGACCTTGTGACTTACCACCTGAACCTCTACCTGAGAATTTAGACTGGGATGGATGGTTGGGTCCTGCCCCTTTGAGACCTTACAACTCTATTTTATCTCCCCCTGTTGATGAAAGAGTTTTTCCAAGATGGAGGTGGTTCGATGAGTTTGGAGGTGGTATTGTCGCAGACTGGGGAGCACATATGTTTGACATTGTCCAATGGGCATTGGGAACTGACCACACCGGTCCAATAAAAATCATACCGCCAAAAAATCCAAATGCCAAAAGAGGACTACGGTTATATTATAGTAGTGGAATTGAAATGATACACGATAACCGCAAGCTAGATACCGATCAACATGGAATTGAATTTTTTGGTTCAGAAGGAAAAATGACCGTAGCCAGAGGCTATATAAAAACAGAACCTGAAAACATTGCTAATGCCAAAATAAAAGACTCTGAAATTAAACTCTACAAGAGTGATGATCATTTGTTAAACTGGATTGAAAGCATCAGATCTAGAAAGAAGGTGATAACCAATGCTGAAATTGGACACCGCACAGCAACTATTTGTCAGTTGGTAAATATTGGGTATAAATTAGGAAGAGATCTAGATTGGGATCCTGAGCGTGAACGCTTTAAAGGAAATGCCATGGCAAATAAACTTCGAAGAAAAAAGTATAGAAAACCTCACAAAATTTAATTAGATATCATCATAAATGTACCAATAAGCAACATCAATCTTTCCGACTTAAGAACGAAAACACATGGTTCATTTACCATATTCTATAGAAAGGTGCTTTGTAAAATTTGGCATTTTCGTCATTAAAATGAAATGTAGTTCATCCAGGAAACTATCGCTCAAGAATAATTGTGTTAATTGAAATCCAAAAGCAACTATAAACAATTGTTGCGAGTATAATAATATGGCGACTTCCCTATTATCTTATTTGAGTTCAAGTACCCAATAATTTTTCTAAATTTACCTCTGGGATTTTCTATGTATTGTGTTAATCAAGAATGCTAAACTTTAAAACCACAAAATAAATATGTAACCTTCTAATCCGACAGACTTCTGATGACATTGATTTTGGGATATTGCTTGTCCAAAATTATGTACATAGGATCTAAACCAAGTATATTATTACAAAAAAGTGAGTAACAAACCCTCCTTATTAATGTTAAGTTTAGCACTGATTATCCTATCAATATTGGTCACACTAACTACCCGTTTTGGTCTGTTTATTTTACTATTACCATTGGGACTATTGTTCTTTAAAAAGAAAAAATAGCGTTCTGTAAATCAGTAATCCACCCTTTCCTCTATAAGGAAACGACCTATTGTATATTATCAAGTCAATAAACTTCACACGTTACCAAACCAATAAACCCATACACTACTATTATTAAAGACCTGACGTTTCCTTAATTTATCGTGAATGTAACCTTTGTATAATTGATTAAGCATATTCTCCACTCACTCTATCCTCCTCGAACTAAAAAATTAAATTCTTTGATTTTGTCCTTTTACCAATTTCCTACTGTTTCAATCACCACTGTCAGATTGTTACCATAATTCAGTAAATTCATTGCTGTGTCTATACCACCAACTTCAACAATAGCGTTATCAATTCTATTTTGATTTCCTACAAGTTCTTGACCCACTTCAGGACGCGTAATAATTTAAGCAAGATCGAAACTATGAATGGTAATGTCTTTAAATAATCCACCCGACGTTTTGATATAATCAATTGGTGGTATAGTAGGTCCCTACTAATGATATGATTGAAGATTACAAAACTCCGAGATTTTCGAATAGATAAAAAGTATAGGGCAGACACTACCATAATTGGCATCTTAGCTTTCCTTATTATAACATAGATTTATTCTACTATTGCCAGAAACTAATCCAGATGAAAATCACATCACACAACCATTAATAATGAAAGTCATTTCTCAATCTACCCAGTTTATGTACGCATTTAAGAGCATTTAACCATAGTATTGATTTCATCATTATCAAATAAAGCATCTGCGACATCAACTCAATGAAAATCCCTATCCATCCCACATACTCCTTCCCTTATTTATAGGGGATGACTACTGGATAAATCATCTTTAACTGATTACCCAAATGAATTTCAGATGTCCCTCTCAATCCGATAATTCCACCACCTACACACCCCCAATTAAAGTTTGAAGGATTACGAGTCATCGCTTTATTTAATCATTTTTATTGTGACCATTCCGTAGGATTTCTATACCAACGATGATCCGCCAATTGTACCATTAGGATTTCATCTAATGGACCTTTGTCACTGACAGCAATGTTAGCCTCAACATGGCGTAATTGACGCATACCCGGAATGATCGTACTAACGACAGGTTCTCCCAAAATAAACCGCAGTGCCATTTCAGGCATATTCATACTCTTAGGGACCAAGGGCTTAAGAGCATCAGCACGCTCAACACTAGAATTTAAGTTTTCAGGTACAAAATAGGTGTTGCGCCAATCTCCTTTTGGCCAAGTACTCTCCTTGGTTAAGGTGCCGGTGAGCGTACCCTCATCAAAAGGCACACGGGCGATCACCGCTACATCATGTTCCTGACAAGCTGGAAAGAGTTCATCTTTCGGATTTTGGTCAAAAATGTTGTAAATGACCTGTACAGCATCAATTAACCCGCTTTTTACAGCTTGAACGCCATTCCAGGGTTCCCACCGATTAACACTAATCCCTATGGCATGAAATAACCCCTGTGATTTTAAATCAGCCATTTTTTGCAACACCTTTTCGTCCTTAAGCCATATATCTTCCCAAGTGTGGAACTGCATGAGATCAAAAGAATCCAACCCAGAATTTTTCAGACTACTTTCAACGAATTTTTCAATATGATCAGGCGGAAAACAATCGTCTGAAGTATACTCCCGTTTACTAGGCCATTGGAAATTTTTAGGTGGTATTTTGGTAGCGGTATAGAGTTTTTTACCCCGATTAGCCTTTATAAGCTTGCCCAAAAGCATCTCGCTGTGACCTTCGCCATACCCCCAGGCTGTATCAAAGAAATTACATCCTAAATCCACAGCTTTTTGTAGGGATACAAGGGACTGATCATCATCAGAACCTGTCCAGCCAGCCATACCCCACATACCATATCCGATTTCGCTTATTTTCCAATTGGTGCGACCAAATCTTCTAAATTGCATTTTTTACGCTTATTTATTTTCTAAATCTTAAACTATTAATTCACCACAAATTCATCAATACTTATGGAACTGGTTGCTCCAGCCCTATGATGGTTATCCGGTATGGGATCTACCGAATGCATTTTAATATTAAGAACATCAACCATAGTTGAAGCCAGATTTACCAGAATATTGTGTTTTTGATAACCTTGTTCTAAGCCCTCTTCAGGTTGGATGAGTTCACCAAGTTTTTTAAATTCACTCCCACTCAAAGCACCAAATACCTCTATCGTTCCAGGAAGATAGGCAGCTCGGTCACTCACTAGATGGGTATTGAATTTCAAACTGTTTACTTCGGTGGGTACATCAAAATGGATATCTACATCAACACCATCATGGAAAATATTCCAGTTTGAATCGTCCACGCTATGTCTGGCATAATTGAGGTCAGTGAGTCGGGAGATTTCCTTACCTGTTTTGTTGTCAATGACTTTAGATCCGGCTGCTTCATGTATAGGAAAATCAATAGAAGCCACGTAGCCTACTGGATTCCCATTTTTAAAGGCACGGGCACTTAAAACATTGCTGTCAGAGATGGTAAACTCACCTTCGTATTTTACAGATGTTGTGGTAGGCTCCGAACCATCAAGGGTATAGTTTATGTCTAACCCATTGACTTCAGTCGTCATGGTAATGGCAATAGTCTTACCATTACCTCTATGACTTATCCAAGGACTGAAAGCACTTTTAGCGTAACGTAACTTTTGTGCATCCCATCTTTTAAATTGCGTTTGCAAGCGGTATGTAAAATCATCCCAATTACGATTTTCTTGTGCTGTCCAGGCTACTTCTGCTATGGCGTTCAGGCGAGGGAAAGTCATATAAGTAAGCTTGCTCCAATCACTAATTGATTCAGTCCACAAATTGGCCTGAATACCTTTTATAAGTTTCTCTTCTTCGGATGAAAGGGCATCAGGTACTACCTGATAGCTATAGCTGGTGGATAGCAATAGTTGAGAATATCCAAGATTGGGCTCCATATCATCATGTCCCTGACGTAAATCTATATAGCAGTAGCTATTGGGGGTCATAATGACTTCGTGGCCCGCCTTGGCAGAGGCAATTCCTCCTGCTTCACCACGCCAACTCATCACGGTAGCATTGGGAGCTAGTCCCCCTTCCAAGATTTCATCCCAGCCAATCATTACCCTATCTCCGGCATTGATGATTTTTTCAATACGCTTAATAAAATAGCTTTGTAATTCCTCTTCATTTTTTTGGCCTTCTTCTTTTATTCTACGCTGTGCATGAGGGTCGATAGCCCATTGACTTTTATTGCATTCATCACCTCCTATATGAACATATTTATAGGGGAATAGATCCATCACTTCATTAAGCATTTTTTCGGCAAACTCAAAGGTTTCTTCCTTGCCGGGGTTGTAGGTATTGTTTTCCCATACACCTCCCGTAGCTACATAAGGTTCGGCATTAACACATCCAATTTCAGGATAAGCAGCAATGGTTGCTTGTGCATGACCAGGCATATCTATCTCGGGGATAATTTCTATAAATCGTTCTTTGGCATAGGCAACTATTTCTTTGATGTCTTCCTGGGTATAGAACCCTCCATAAGTGGGAATTTCACCCGGATTTTGCTTCGGACGCCCCCACCATCGAGACACGGATTCATCCGTGGTGTTATAGTCCATCCGCCAAGCACCTACTTGTGTAAGCTTGGGGTAGCTTTTTATTTCTACACGCCATCCTTGGTCATCAGTTAGGTGCCAGTGAAAGCGGTTGAGTTTCGATTCGGCCATAAAATCTAAAACATCTTTGATTTGTCCCTTGTCAAAAAAATGACGAGATACATCCAACATATATCCTCGCCATTTGAAAGCAGGTTTATCTTGAACTTTCACTACAGGTATAGCCCAAACAACATCGGGTTGAAAATCATCTCTGTAAAAGGAAGTAGGCATAAGCTGTTTTAAGGATTGTAGGGCATAAAAGAACCCTGCTCCCGAAGATGCTTTAATTGAAATAGTTGAAATACTAACATCTAAAATATAAGCTTCATCCAATAAATTGGAATCAGTTTGAAAAATAATTTCACCTTTGTCCCCTATGTTTATTTCTGGTTGCCAACCTGATGTTGATTGAAATTCTTTAAAAAACAATTTGGCCGTCTCAGCTTGTGTAGCGTTTTCTACAGAAACGGTGGTGCTTTTATCAATTAAAAAATACCCTTCTCCTGTTACTAACTTAACAGGTTTGGGAATGATTGCAATTGTACCATATTCAATTATTGGTGATTGACCAGATAAAAGAAAGATTCCCGCCCCTATGACAATTATTGTTTTTATAAAGTACATTTTCCTTATTCCTTGATGGTAATTCTATGGTCTAATGTTGGGGCTACTAATTCTCCCATCACACGAATAGGAGGAATTTCTTCTCCTTTTAATGATACTAAGGTACAAGAAACAAGATTTCCATAACGCCATTCTATGTCCACTTTAAAAGCACCCCGTGCAATTAGTCCCTTTACTTTTCCTGCCGGCCATTCCGTGGGAAGTGCAGGCAACAGATGGATTTCACCCTGATGCGATTGCAGTAGCATTTCAGCCATAAAGCCAGGAGTAGACATAGAACCATCTACTTGCATATTGTTACTCTGATGTGCCATCAGGTTTTCAAAGCCTACTTGTGTAACCATATCGTTAAAAATACGCGCTGCTTTCTCGCCATCACCTAGTCTGGTATAGCACCAAATCCGCCAAGTCCTATTCCAGTTTCCTCCCATATGAGGCCATTTTGGACCATAAAATGTGTGCCCCCTCATATTGAGAGACTTGGTTGCTGCCTTGGCCAGTTCTGGTGTTTTTATCGGGTCTATCTGCCTCCCAGGCATCAGGGCATACATATGGGAAATGTGCCGATGGTGGTTCCTCGGGTTATCAACGTCCCAAGCCCATTCTTGTATCTGCCCATATTTACCAATACGTAAAGGCAATAGCCGGTCGAGAGTAGTGTTTACTTTTTCACGAAAATCAACATCTGTACCGAGGGTTTCAGATGCCAAAATCACATTGGTAAAAAGGTCATGTACCATTTGTATATCTTGATAAGCCCCCGGAAGATTGAATAGTTTTCCGCTCCTATATTCTCCATTAGTTAGTGCATATTCCACTGGTTTACCGTCCCGAAAATCTACACCATGTTCGGCTGATACTGTGGGGGCGATGATGAGTTTACCTTCATATCCTACTAGATTCTGCAACCAGAATTGGGCTGCTTCTTTCATGATGGGATAAGCTTCATTTTTTAGATATTCCTTATCCATCGTATATTCATATTGGCTCCACAGATGCTGACAGTGCCAGGCAGCTCCTGATGGATACATCCCCCAAAGCATATCCGAACCCGGAGATGCATATCCCCAAATATTCCCTGTGGTATGACTTACCCATCCATCAGTATCGTAGTAGGCTTTGGCAACCCTACGACCTGGTTCCACAAGGGTTTTAATCCAATTGATGTAGGCTTTGTGAACCTCTGGCAGGTTAAGTGGCCCCGCCGTCCAGTACATTTCTTGCAAGTTGATGTTGCTCTGGTAATTACCTGACCAGGCAGCCGTTCGATCGGATATCCAAACACCTTGCAAACCGGAAGGAAGCGTACCCTGTCTTGATGCGCTGATGAGCAAGTATTTTCCGAGATTGAAAAGTAGTGTTTTTAACCCGGAATCGTCATTCATCCCTGATTTTAACATTTCGTACCGTTCATTGGTAGGGAGGACTTCCAATGCTGGGTCGCCGTCCATTTCCAAAGAGGTCCTATCGTATAGGCTGGTATAGTCTGCTATGTGGTCTTTTTTGAGTTGTGAATACTTTTTTTTGGCGGCATTTTTAATGATTTGTGAAGTGATTTTATGCGGGTCAGCACCATTGTACAAAGGTGGTATGGGCTGGTATTCTGTAGCGGTGGTATAAAGTATCGTGGCGGTGTCTGCTCCTGAGAGTTTTAGGTTTCCATTTTCATTAGTAATCTTTCCGCCTTCGTGGAGTACTTTTATTTTTACTTCATATTTACGGTTATTGCCGTCTATTTTCCCCTCTACTCGTATTTCATCTTCCTCAATGGTGATTTTATTTTCTTTTTGGGTAAAGTCCCTACGAATGGTAAAACCGAGTTTTCCGGGAGTACTACTTTCAAAACGAATGACCATTAACCGATCCGGGTAACTAGTAAAGTACTCTCGCTTGAATGTCGTACCATTCATTTCATAGCTTACAGAAGCTAATGATTTTGAAACATCCAAAGCCCTTTTGTAATTAATCGCTTTTCCTTCGTGATCTTCAAAAGAAAAGTATAAATGTTCTATGGAAGTTAACGAACCGAAATCAGAATAATCGCCCGTAAAATGGGCTTGTACTAGTTTGTCGGCTTTTTCAATATCTCCTGCTACTATCGCTTCACGTATTTCTTTCAAATGCTTATCGCCTTCTTTGATACCATAATTGTAATTGGGGTTTTGTCCCGGACCGCCAAACCACATACTTTCTTCGGTAGTATCAAAACGTTCTTCTTTAATTCCTCCATAAAAGGAAGCACCCATATGGCCATTACCTAAGTGAAGGGCTTGTGTACGCCAGTCGGTAGCTGGGTATTCATACCAAAGGGTAGAATTATAGTCAATTTTCTCCTGAGCTATAGCACAAGATACAGAAATGACCACCAGAAGAACTGCCAACGGTGCTAATTTAAACTTCATAAGTGTATTTTCTTTTTATTGCTTTGATCCTTTAGGAATTCATTGAATGAATTCAGGTTCAGAGTTTTTATTCACAAAAATTTCCTTTCTATTTTTTCATTTATTAAAGTACACTTTTGATTTGAACACTTTTCAATAATTGTGTCATTAAAAATCTTTAATACTCAAAAACTATAGCTGTATGAACTGTAAACTTCTCTACTTCAATAACCACAGCGTCTCCCTCTTTTATTATTTCAAGGGATTGACCTGTAGGTATTACATATGCTTTTTTGATTTTTCTTGGAAGCCTAACTTTTACTTTCGTATTGTAAATGGGCACTAAATCTTCTATTACCTGTGCTCTACCGCGCTGATGTGCCGGAGCATATAGGAGGTGAGCTACATAACGCATTTTATCCGGCTGATGCAGCAAATTTGCTCTACCTGCACTTGGCAAGTCTACTTCTAAATAACGGGTTTTATGTACTTGCTTTAACCCATTGATAAAAAGGTCTCGGTGTATACGGGCTCCATGCCTGAAATAGGCATTGTCTAGGGCATGAGCAAAGTATACTGTGTTGTCCGACTGCACAACTGCTGGGTGATTGGTTTTTTCTAACTTATTAGGGGTATTGGCATGTGAGCTGAAAAAGCCAAGAGTTCGACTAAAATAAGGTTCACGAATAGTTGCCAATACATGTGCTCCTTCCTTTGGACTTACACGCTCTGCAGGTTCATAATTTAAGAAAGGTGTGGGTACGATACCTTCTCCTATTTCACGTTTTACGACGGTGTAATCATTGTCTTTTTCAGGTCTTCCTATATAAGTCACCCCAAAATCAAGAAGAAATTGTTTGGTTTCAACATCAAAGGCCCCTCTCCCCATCGTTACAATGCTACCTCCATTTTTCTGAAATGCCATCAGTCGGTTTGCATCTTCAGGGTTCAGACTAGTGGATGAGGGAAGAATAATTGTTTTTACATGGCTCCAGTCTTGTTTATTGTTTACCACTTCAAAATTGTACTGGTTTTCAAGTAGCATACGGGTCAATCCTTCATCTGCGCTTTTATTGAGGGTCATCCATAAACCCAAAGAAGCAAAGTGTTCTGCCCCTATGCCGTAATCTTCTATTTTTTCAACATACTTAAATGCATGTCCGATATTGGAATAGGTACCCATATCCATCTCTCCACTGGGGTGTAACTGATCTCCAAAGTTGGGATTTGCCCCAAAGGCTACCATGGCTGCTGCTTCGTACAAGATAGCATCTTTGTGTTTGAAACCACCAAACTCACCCCATGCTGTGTGGAATTTGCCGCTCATAGCAACGATTGGTTTGCCTGTATTGGCAAAAAATTTTGCTCGCATAGGTAGAATATCGTAACCACCCCAAGTTGTGGGCAGGTCCTCCAAGTCTTGCTTGGTATTGTAATCATAAAAGGCATGTTTATAGGTGTTGCCATTTGCAGAAAGATGGGTCGTCCAATTGTAAAAAAGGGAAGCATTGGGTTTGTATTTTTTAACCATTTGGCTCGATTTTTCCATGAATACTTCAATTTTCTTGGCATGGTATTCTTTGGTAGCAAACGGATCATCTATATCTATTCCATTGATTTTCATATCTTTTATACTGGCTTCATTGTAGTTGACCTGATCAAACGGAATGATGTCAAACCAGATACCATCTACATCATAATCTCTAACAATTTCTTCAGTTTGGGCGAGAATTAGGTCTAGATATTCTCCTTCGGGCGAGAGCTCTGGCCATCCCCAAGGCATTGGATCACCAGGCTTTAGTTTCGCAATGATTTCACGAAAATTAGCTTTACCCTCCCTGTTTCGTGTTTCCCATTCAGGATGTTCCAGGGCATCATTTAGAGACCATCCGACGGTAATGTATGCTTGAACACGTACACCTATTTCATGAGAAGCTTCTATTTGTGCCTTAAGTAGATCGAAATCTAGGTTAGGGTGTCTTTTTCCTATCTTGGTATTGTAGTAGGCCCACGAATGGTGGCATTTAGCAAAAACATTGATGGAATTAACATGACCTACTTTTAAGGCATCCTGAAATTGTTTTTTATCGAATTTGATTCCAATATCATCTATTTCCTTTGAAGTATGAAAATCAAGGTGAATTTGCCGTGTACCCTCTTTCAAACGGAATTCAGGTAATTGCTGTGCCAGAAGGTTGATACTAATCAATGTAAAAAGTAATGCCGGTATGTATGCTTTTTGCTTCATGTGATTTAAAAATTGATATATGTGGTTATAATCTCTTAACTAAATTTTTGAAAATTTCACCAGATTAGGGTATTAATCTAAATTTGGGACCAATTTACTTATTTTGAGGTGTTCATATAAATCTTTGAACTCAATGGCTCTAATCACTTTATTGTGGATTAGAATTCGTTTAAAACGAAAGCTATATGTAGATAAAAATCTACTCATGTTGACTTACCCCCTTTTTCCCTTTACGACCATGCATGATCCAAGGTATTTTTAAGGTTCGGTGTACCATCGCCCGATTCGACAAGGAACACTCTTTACTCCCAAAGTTGTTCCCTCTCAGAGGGTTTTGGAAGAAGGAACACGCTCCGATGTCCCTGATGTTATTGGCAGCATTGATATCCGCATTCATAGAAAATCCACAGCTTAAACATGTAAATTTCGATTGTGATGTTCGATTCTTTTTGTCCCTACCTCCACACCGGCTACACTCTTGTGAGGTATAATGAGGAGGGGAGTGTCCCAAAATCTGTGTAAATAGGTAAAAGTGGGTTACCAGATTTGGTTTCAATAGCATATAATTTCCTTGTTTATTATAGAAATGTTGACTTTACCCCGATTATTGTATTGATTGATTCTCCATTTAAATTCCAATTTGTTATTCTACCATGTTTCATTAAATCTAGAAGGCGGTGTGTCATCCACCATGTAGATAGTAAAACTTTTTGAAGATGTGGTAAATTGCCACGCGAATATTATAAATCTGATCATAAAGGAATTAAGAGCAATTCAGTGGAAATGATCATTTTTACACAAGGGAATACAACCTAAACAAAGTATAAAATGAGTGGACATTCAAAATTGATTATTCTAGCGGGAGGGGCATCTTCTAGAATGAAGAAACCGGCTACTATAGTAGATAAGCTTACCGAAGAAGAGGTAAAACAAGCAAATGAACTCAGCAAAGGCCTTATCGGTGTTGGAATAGACGGAAGACCAATGTTGGATTATGTATTATACAATGCGAAAAAAGCCGGTTATCGTGAAATCTATATAGTGATAGGTCAAGACGGAGCCCAGTTCAAAGAACACTACGGGGAAAAAGATAGGGGTAACTATTTCAAGGGATTGACTATCTCCTTTGCTGTTCAATACATACCTAGAAACAGAAAAAAACCATTTGGGACAGCAGATGCTTTATTTCAAGCATTGGAACAATATCCAGAACTCAAAATTGGCAGATATACGGTGTGTAATAGTGATAACCTGTATTCTGTTGAAGCCTTTAAAGCACTCCGAGAGACCAAAAGCCCAAATGCGTTTATCAGCTATAATCGTGATACACTCAACTTTCCATCAGAACGCATCTCACGATTTGCTTTGTGTAAACTTGATGAACATGATCATTTATTGGATATTATTGAAAAGCCCACCATAAAAGAGTCAGAAGACTTTAGGGATACCAATGGGAAACTTAGGGTAAGTATGAACGTATTTAAATTTGATGGTACAATGATGTATAATTATTTAAGGGATTGTCCAATTGATCCCGTTAGAAACGAAAAGGAAATACCAACAGCATTATTGAATATGTTGAAAGATTATCCTAATTCTGTGGTTGGAATACCATTTTCAGAACATGTCCCTGATTTAACTGCAAAAGATGATATAGTAGAAGTAAAAAAATACCTTGAATCAAAATATAGTCAGTTAGACTGGGGTTCTTTAGATCTTCCCTATAGATGACAACAAAATTAAACCTGAGGGCTCTAATCACCTTGTTGTGGAATTGTCGGAAATGAAGCAAAAAGGTTCTACGGCGTATTCTGAACTAGGAATAAAAAAGTCATTTATTTTGACTGTTTTGGTAATAGGTTTTAAAAAGAAAAACCGGGTTATTAATGTCTGTTAAAACAAATATTACTATTAGATGCCGTTTAAGTGGGGATCCAAAAGCCTAGAATCAACCCATTAATGCAACCTAAAAGATGAATTGGTATAAATAAATACTCTAAACAAAGGCATTAAAACCCTATATTCTTTGTGAACTAAGACTTTGGATACAAGAGTTTTGCGAAGCCGATTTTTTGAAAATAAACCTATGGTAAATGAAACTAACGGATTACAAGTATAGATGGCATCAACTATAGCCCAATATATATCAACAAGATTAATTGTAATTTTGAGACATTTAACCCAAACGAAAATAACTTTTCCGAGAACAATCACTCAAGAAATAAAAACCGATGCAATGAAAATAAAAACTAAAGAACAAATCAATCTTTTTCTAGAAAATACAAGCAACCAATGGTCTTTCACAGATGGCCATTTGCGACTCGAAATAAATTTCAAAAATTACATTGAAACATTTTCATTCGGAACCCGAATAGGGCTAATATCTGAAGCCCTGAACCACCACCCTACATTGACAATAGACTACAACAAACTGGTCATAAAAATCAAAACACACTCAGAAAATGGAATTACAGAAAAAGATTTCCAATTCGTTGCAATAGTCAATCAGAATTTGAAGTCCAACTAACTTTTGGGTCTCTATAAAATTGATTCCCAATCATTCCAGTACTATCCCGTGGGCAGCTAAATCAATCCTGACTTCGTAGTTTTGGTGACATAATAAATATTTTCTTACTAGCACAAGTTTTCCTTTCATTAGTTGATTTCATAGTCAATAACACCTTGAAAGAAGCTTTAGACCTTACTTTCAGCCTGAAATAAGGTCAAAACCCTGACCAGACCTGAAAAAAGTGTCATTTCTAACTGTTACATTACTGGAAACATCTTTTTTGATCAATGCTAATACTAGTGGTAGCGGTTTGCTTAGAAAGCAGATGGGTAATACCTAGTTTGGAAAAGGGAGGTCAAATAAACTTCAGTTTTTTGACTAATTGCAAAATACAAGCTATATGCACATGAGGCAATGTTCTTTTAATGGGAAAGGCTTTGGAAATATCCTTATTGATTACTCCCCCTTTGATAGTTACTTTAAAGCCTTCTATAACAGAGGAGTGAAGGTCGCTCAAATTGGCTATAAGGAAGTTTGTCAAAATCGACATTTGAGTATTCACTTATAAATCTATCCACTACAACAAAGCCCTCTTAGTTGAACCGTTTTGATCGGTTCATCAGGGAAAATTATTTGGTCAAGATATCCCGTTTACAAAAGGAGAATGAAGCCTTATTTTGTTTTGATTTTGGGGATATTGATTTTTGTTTGTATAGGCGTAAAGTAAAAGTTTCCAGAGGCTATGATAATAAAAACCCTAAATCTACACAACATACATACACTACAACGGAGATTTCAAAACAAAGTGATTAGAACCAAATATCTTAATAAAAAGAGATGATAGTTGTAAATTATTCCACAAAATGACTGAAAAAATTTTTACGAAAGAAAAAAATGCCCTTTTGGCAAACTTGTGTATAGTTATTCATTCCCTTACTCTAGGCTTTACGGAGGAAAGTAGTTGGTCTGTATTTTCTATTAGGTACGACTTCAATGTAATATGACATAGAGTTGCAAAATATGATGCAAATATGTTATATTCAATTAAATATATAGCAATAGACGAGCATATCACATGGACACTTTTTTCACAATAATACATTCAAAATATATCATATATATAAGTGATATATTACTCAAAAAAGTGAAAGTCAGGTTTAAATGTCTAACCTTTTGAACATTAGAAATAAACTAATCATTACATTTTGGAAATATAGGTTTATAATCGTCCATCAAGTTAGATCCTTCTGAGAAGGAAGCACATTGTGTTACATTGGAAGCATTCCAACCACTGATATTTTGATTGAACGCACTGGCACCTTCAAACATCCGTTGCATATACGTCACATTACCAACATTCCAACGACTGATGTCTTGATTAAATGTAATAGCATCTAGAAACATCTCTTCCATATTCGTTACACTACTGACATCCCAACTACCGATGGTTTGATTAAAATCACTAACTCCTCTAAACATTTCCTCCATATTGGTTACATTACTGACATCCCAGTGGACAATACTATTTATTCCGTCTTTCCATCTATTCCTAAAAAATAGTTTTTCCATATTGGTAACAAATGTAGTAACCAAACGATGGGTACGCCCAGAAGCGATAGTTTCCTTTATTTTGTTATCATCAACGATAAGATACTGTGTTCCCCCAAATTGTACACTCTGTCCAATCAGATCCCGTGCACATTCATTGGCTTTGATGATAGCATCGTCTCTATACAACGGAGTACACGTATTGGTAGGTTCTTCTATCGTTGGAGGCTGTTCATCAACAGGGTCTTCTGGCGTAACAGGTTGGTTATTGGTAGGCGGATTGTTATTGGTAGGTTGATTTGTTGTCTGCTGCTGTTCTTGTGGAGTTTCCTCCTCTTGTTGATTTTCCTCTTCTACAATCGGCTCATCAAATTCTCCCGTGAATGTAAACTCCGCTTGCAGTTGGCAATTTCCCTTTACTTTGAAGCTGGCAATCGAATAGGTAGTATCTAAATCATCAGGGCAACCAGAACCTGTGGTAGTCCATCGTTCAAAGTCATAACCATCATCTGGTGTGGCATTTACCTCAAAGTTATCGCCAAATCCTATTTCCCCCTCCGTTTTGTCTACACTACCCCCAGAGCCTGCCTCAACGGTCATGGTATACAAGACTCTAGTAAACACCGCCTTGATTTCACAATCTTCACTGGCTTCAAATGAAATGGTCAAATCTTCAGCCTTAAACTCACCGCAGCTTCCATCCCAATTCTTGAATTCATGATGTCCATGGGCTGTTGCTGTGATGCTCACCTCTTGGCCTTCTTTTGCTGTGAGGGTTTCTGTTATCTCTCCACCTTCATTTGATGATGTGCGGATCGTGTAAGGCTTTTGGGTAAAAATCGCTTGTAGTTGACAATCCCCTAAAACAGTGAATTCCAATCTCGGGGACCGAGTCCGGTCGGGATCGGACGCATCATCATCGCTTAATGATGGACAATCAGTACCCTCTACTGACTTCCATTGGGCAAACACATAACCCTCATCGGGAATTGCGGTTATTGTGGCTTTTTGTCCATGTACTAGGAATAGTTCTTCATTGATCTGCTGCCCGTCTCGGGTCACACTTCCTCCCTCAGAAGATGCAACACTGATGGTGAATACTGCCTTTTCAAAGACCGCATTCAAACTACAATTACCTTCAACAATGAATTCCGTTTCAACCTCTGTAGCATCTTCAAGACTAGGACAATTCGTAGAGGACGTTCCTTCTTCAATTGTCCAACCGCTAAATCGATAACTTTCATCAGGAGTTGCGGTAAAAGCGACCGTCTCTCCATAAACTACGGATAATTCCTCATTGACCTGCTGCCCGTCTCGGGCTACACTCCCTCCCTCGGAGGATGTCACTTTGATGGTATAGCTTACTTTTTCAAAAACTGCTTCAATCGTGCAATCTTTCACTGCAATAATCGTTAGGCTTGATTCATCATTATTTAAATCGCCGCAAGTTCCATCCCAGCCCTTGAACTCATAATGCTGGTTTGCCTTAGCGGTAATCTCCACCTCATCCCCATGTTCAACGGTCTCAGATGGGGTAATGGTTATTTCCCCATTATCGTTCTCTGCTATGGAAATCATGCGAGGTGCTTTGTTAAAGACCGCCTCCAAACTACAATTACCTTCGACAACGAATTCCAATCTCGGCGACTGCCTCCATTCAGGATTGAAAGTATCATCACCTGTTAAAGCTGGACAATCGGCATCCCCTATGGTTGTCCATTCAGTGAATTGATACCCTTCCTGAGGTGTTGCTGTCAATGTTACTGTCTCTCCATATTTTACGAATAATTCCTCATCAATTACACTTCCCAGGTGGTGCACCTGCCCTCCATCAGATGATGTGGATGTGATGGTATAGCTTAGCTTCTCAAAAATGGCTTCTATCGTACAATCGGATACCAGAGTAATGGTTATGGTGGATTCATCATTATTTAAATCACCACAGGTTCCAGTCCAGCCCTTGAACTCATAATGCTGGTTGGCAGTGGCAGTAACCTCCACATCTTCCCCATGGTTGACAGTTAGCGATGGGGTAATAGTTATTTCCCCATTTTTGATCCCCGTCACGGGGTCGTTTTCTCCTATGGTAATGGTACGAGGGGCCTTTGTAAATACCGCTTCAAGACTGCAATTCCCTTCAACAGTAAAGCTTACTTTGGGTATGGAAAGATCTTGAAGGGTAGGGCAATCAGTACCTTCTTTGATTGTCCAATTACCGAATTGATAGCCTTCATCAGGCTCAGCTGTAAAAGAGGCTAGCTGTCCGTGTTCTCTTTGTAATTCACCTTCACTTAAACTACCCCCCCCCTTGAATCGGCTGTAATGGTGTAGATTATCTTTTCAAACTCAGCAACTACCTGACAATTCTTGGAAGCAGTGATGGTGATTTCTGAATTGTCCTTGTCAAAAGTTCCGCAGTCTCCGGTCCATTCCTT
>MPMN01000115.1 GCA_002238525.1 Flavobacteriaceae bacterium bin25 | reverse complement strand
TAGGGAGTCCTATTTACCGATAATAGATATCGATTATTGTAAACAACATGTAAATGTTTATTTCAACGAATGTAACCCCGTTTCAATACGAAATTTTGATACCGTTCGGGTAATACCACAAACAACCCCAAAAAATAATAGAAGTGAGAAATAAATTACAATTCGATCCACATAGTACTACCTACCCGTATTACATTATTGTGGAGGACGTTGAACCCGGTATGTGGGTTAAACGTTGGGGTCAATTTCAACATGTGAAGTGCGTATCTAAACAAAGGGGTAGAACCCGTTTAGACTTTGTTGGGTTCACTTCGCAACATTATACGAAGGGGACGGGTTTGTTTGTTAAACTCGATATCAACAACGAAATAGTAATATCGTGAAGAGACGTACAATTTTCAATTTATACGGGGAGAGTTTCGTTGAAGCAAAGTCCCTACGTAGAAGCGATCCCGTTGTGGTTGCTAAACAATTTAACATTGTAGAGAGGGTAAACGTGTACGAAACGTTCACCTATATACATTATAGCGAGGTGGGGTTGAAACGACATTTCAATAATCAATTAATTAAAATAGTGAAGTGAAACATTCGGATAAATTTAAAATTGGCAAAGGTTTGGGTTGGGAGTATATTGCTCCCAACTACAACCCGAATTTTTGCTACCCCACGAAGGTTGCTAAATACAACATTAGGGACAAAGTTGCGTGGTTACCAACCGAGCACAATAAACCCGTTTATTGCGAGAAGGGGGTCGATTATTTTCAATTCGATTATCGACACATAGGAGGGGACATGTGGTACGCCGCGCTCCCCCACGAAGAGAACGGGGTTTGGGTGCACGTGAACGAATTGCCACCTAATCACAACGAATTTTTGGTGATTAACTATTGGTTGTTGTGGGAGTCTAGCTACTACAACGACATACGCTACCCCAACGATAATTCGGTTTACTATGTTTGTGGGGACGACCCCCGCGGTCCGGTTGAATACGACGATTTCGACCATTATTATCGCTACCTACAACATTACCGCGACCGGTTGGAGGACGCTAAACATTTCAACGACAAACGTGAAGTTGAAATAGTAAACGACCGGTTGGTTGAAATTGAAAATACCGCGTTGCACCAACTAGTTTGCGTTGTGCAATACGTTGACAAAGACGTGGATTATTTTGACTCGTTCACCAACATAGAGCACGAAGATATTGGCACCACCGAAACGGACGAAACGGTGGGTTGGTTTATTTTTGTGCCGTTTGTGAAATAGGGTAAATATTGGTTCTGTCCGTACAATAGGGGGTTGGTTTCAACCCCCTATTTTTTTGTGCTACCTACAACGGACAGAACCAATTTTTGCGTTGTAGGTAGGTTGTAGGTAGCGTTGTTTCAACCCTACTATACGTTGTTGTAGGTAGCGTTGTTTCAACCCTACTATACGTTGTTGGGTAGCGTTGTTTCAACCCTACTATACGTTGTTGTAGGTAGCGTTGTTTCAACCCTACTATACGTTGTTGTAGGTAGCGTTGTTTCAACCCTACTATACGTTGTTGGGTAGCGTTGTTTCAACCCTA
>MPMN01000036.1 GCA_002238525.1 Flavobacteriaceae bacterium bin25 | reverse complement strand
CGGCTACTTGACCTGTATTCCTGTCAATTCCTACGATATCATTGATATCGATTGTACCTATTTGTCTTTCAACAGCATCTACTTCGCATTGAATATAGAGAAACCACTTATTCTCTTTGTATTTATTCTTCCTTTTCCTTCTAGATGTATTACTTCTATCGGTGATTTCTTTGACAATACGTCCCTGTAAAAACCGGGGGTTGCTATACCGACTGATCTGTTTTTTATAGCCTCTTATCTGAATAAAGACACCTCTTTTGAGCATCAAATAACCATTGCCATCTTCGGTTTCCTTTATTTCGTTTTGATATAAAGTTATCGGGAAACTCTGCTTTCGTCTTTTTGATTTGAATTTAGGTTTACCTCTTTTCCCCTTTACAAATTCTTTATAAGCTATAGATAAATCCTTGAGAATCAATTTAACCTTATCTGGTGAATAACCAGACAACCAAGCTGCAATATTCTTTTTATGTTGGGTATACCATTTCCCCAAATCCTGATAAGAATAATCGCTTCTCCCGGTTTCTTCGTATTGTTTATACAGATGATTTAATGCATTGTTATAAGTGTATCTATTGGCACCGGCCATTTCATTTAATAGCTGATAATCTTTTGGATCCCCACTTAAACGGCATCTAAGAGTAATATTTATTCTGACAGACATTAATAACCCGATTTTTCTTTTTAAAACCTATTGCAAAAATAGTCAAAATAAACGACTTTTTTACTCCAATCTAAAAATACGCCGTAGAACCTTTTTGCTTCATTTCCGACAATTCCACAACAAAGTGATTAGAGCCATTTCTCTTAGTATTTATAGAGATTGGACCATAATTTTTTTAGCCGTTCTCTAAATTTTCGTTCGTGATTATTATCTGCTGGATGGTATAGAAGTGCTCCGCTGATTTTTTCGGGAAGATAGTTTTGAGTGACAAAACCATCAGGATAATCGTGAGCATACATATAATTTAAACCCGCACCAAGTGATTTATCTAATCGGGTTGAGGCGTTTCTCAAATGAAGAGGAACCAGAAGATTGGGGTTCTTTTTGATTAGTTTTTCAGCGTTCTTTATGGCTTTATAGGCCGAATTACTTTTAGGACTAACAGATAGGTAGATTACACACTGACTAAGAATGATTTTGGCTTCTGGCAAGCCTATCTTTTGGACAGAATCAAAAGTTGCATTGGCAAGTAGTAATGAATTAGGATTAGCTAAACCGATATCTTCTGCGGCCAAAATGATCAATCTTCTAGCGATGTAAATCGGGTCCTGTCCACCTTCAATCAGACAGGCAAGCCAATAGAGTCCCGCATTGGGATCACTTCCTCTGATTGACTTAATCAAAGCCGAAATACTATGGTAGTATTTGTCGCCCTTTTTGTCCAATAGATGTCCCTGGGATTGGAGAGTGTTAAGAACTAGCTTGTCAGTAATGCTAACGGATTCATTTTGGTTTGATGATAATATAATCATCTCAAAAATGCCTAGCATCTTTCGCGCATCTCCACCGGCACTAAAAAAGAGTGCATCTGTCTGAACTAGATGAATTGTTCTCTGGTTCAGCACATGATCATTTTCAATGGCTTGAACCAAAATGCCTTTTAGTTCTTTATCCGTTAAAGGATTGAATATGAATACCAAACATCTGGACAAAAGGGCATTGATTACCTCAAAACCAGGGTTTTCAGTTGTTGCTCCAATTAGGGTAATGATTCCTGATTCTACTCCTTCCAATAAACAGTCTTGCTGTGCTTTGTTAAACCGGTGAATTTCGTCTACGAATAAAATGGTACGTTTATCTGAAGAGGGCTGTTGTTTTGAATGGTCCAAAATTTGTCTCACCTGCTTTACACTAGTGTGGATTGCCGATATTTTAACAAATGGTCTAGAGGTATTTTTGGACAGAATTTCTCCGAGTGCCGTTTTACCAGTACCTGGAGGTCCCCAGAATAACATTGACCGGAGCATTGATTGATCCAAAAAAATTCTCAAAGCACCCTCGGGTCCAACCAAGTGATCCTGGCCGATAAATTCATCAATGGTTTGAGGTCTCACCCTCTGGGCTAATGGGATTGTTTCCATTTAAGCTGGAAGAAGGTTTTGAGTATTTATTTTATGATGGTATAACTGGTAAAGAGCTATTCCACACGCAACAGAGACATTGAGTGATGACATTTGATTTGATATGGGGATACCAATGGTTTTAGTTAACAATTTCTTTATGCCTCTTGATATTCCTTTTGATTCATCACCTGCTACTAACGCCAATGTCCTATTAATAGGTGTTTCAAAAAGTGAATGATCACTTTTTTCATCTAAACCCAATACTGGTATTTGGTGATCAAGCAATTGGTAGATCACATCCTTTAAGTGATTGACTCGAACGATGGGGATTTTAAAAATTGCTCCACTTGATGCTGTTATGGCGTCTGTACTGATTCCTACAGAGTGATGATTGGAAATCACAACCCCTGCGACACCAGTGGCAACAGCTGTACGAACAATTGCTCCAAAGTTTCGTACATCGGTAACCCCATCTAATAATAGAAGAACGAATTTTGATTTTTTTTGGAGTTCACTGTCCAATAGGTTTTCAAAAGAATGATATTCTATCGGACTAGATAAAGCCAAAATTTTGGCTTTTGGGGATTTTGACAATTTGAAAATCTTCTGTTGAGGGACATATTTGATGGGAATTTGTGCATCCCTTGCCTTTTTCAAAAGAGATAAAACAAAGGAGTTACCATGGTAATCTTTGCAGACCAAAATCTTTTCAATCGGATGCTTGGCCTCAATTGCCTCAGAAATTACATTGACACCGATAAAATTGCGGGTTTTCATGGTGTCAAATTTAGGAGTATCAAAGTCAACTGTTGTTTTTTCTGCTAATCAAAAACTAAAAATAATTTCAAATCCCTTTCATAACCAACAAAATCTTGTCTAATACCAAAGATTACTATGTTAAGAATCAGATTAGAGGTCTATTTTTTACATGAGGAGAAAACAGTTTTAAAATGATTACTACTTCCTCAATGTAAATATCAGTTTTAGTTGACCAAATCAATAGAAATTCTTACGATATACTTACCGAACCAATTAATTAATTCCCAAATTGGGACTAATCTGACTGTACTATATATACTAAGCCAAAACCAATTGGCTAAAACTCACATAAACAGCCTAATTAAATCACTTAATATGTTGATAATGGTTGTTTTATCAATCTTATACAAGACTTTTATGTCTAAGAGATTCAACTGGTCAAAAATGATTTTATTCCGCTATTGGTGGAGCAGGTTGAGATTTGTGTAAGCCAAATGGCAACCAAAAGCAGCAGAACTACAAGCCGAAAAGTGCTTTCGATGATCTTCATACTACAAAGGCAGCGCTTAAAATATAGCAAATATGAATTTTAGAATTGAAACCATCATTATCAAGACTATTATGTCATTGGTAGTCTAAATTCATATACAATAAAACAGATATTCATGGTTGATTTAGGGGATTAAAGTCCTTCCCTATAAAATTGGTTTCAACATCTTAAAGGAAAGTGTTTTTTTAATATAAAAACAATTACATTTGCAAACCTTAAAACAAAGGGTAGAATTACAATATATGCCAACCATATCTCAGTTAGTTAGAATAGGAAGATCCACGGTTGTAAAAAAGAGCAAGTCTGTGGCTTTGGGTTCTTGTCCACAGCGTAGAGGAGTATGCACAAGGGTTTACACTACTACTCCTAAAAAGCCCAATTCTGCAATGCGAAAAGTAGCTCGGGTGCGTTTGACCAATGGAAAAGAAGTTAATGCTTACATCCCAGGTGAAGGACATAATCTGCAGGAGCACTCTATTGTTCTCATCCGAGGAGGACGGGTTAAAGATTTACCTGGTGTTCGATACCATATCGTCCGAGGTGCCCTAGATACTGCAGGAGTTGATGGTAGATTGCAGAGAAGATCAAAGTACGGAACCAAACGTCCTAAGAGTAAATAAATGCATCTGGTCTAAATCAAAACATGAGAAAAAAAAGAGCAAAAAAACGACCCCTGACACCCGATCCGAAGTTTAATGATCGGCTAGTGACTCGTTTTGTAAACAATTTGATGCATGATGGAAAAAAATCGGTTGCTTTTACCTTGTTCTACGATGCGATTGATATTGTTGACCAAAGAAAAGGGGATGATCAGAAATCGGCCCTAGAAACTTGGAAAGAAGCACTTTCCAATGTCATGCCCTCAGTGGAGGTTCGAAGCAGAAGGATTGGGGGAGCAACTTTTCAGATTCCCATGCAAATACGTCCGGAGAGAAAGGTATCCCTAGCAATTAAATGGCTGATTACGCATGCCCGAGCACGAAATGAAAAGTCAATGTCGTTGAAATTAGCAAATGAAATTTTGGCAGCCGCCAAAGAAGAAGGAAATGCCGTGAAAAAAAGAACGGATACCCACAAGATGGCCGAGGCCAACAGAGCCTTTTCTCACTTTAGATTTTAATTCGTTTTCCAAAAAACATTCATCAATAAAACATGGGTAGTCAAAAGGATTTAAAATATACTAGGAATATTGGAATTACTGCGCATATTGATGCAGGAAAAACCACTACTACCGAACGAATCTTGTTCTATACCGGAATGAGCCATAAAATTGGAGAAGTACACGATGGAGCGGCTATCATGGATTGGATGGCTCAAGAACAAGAAAGAGGAATTACCATCACTTCAGCAGCAACTTCATGTACATGGCATTTCCCCACCAAGCAAGGACAACTATTAGCTAATTCCGAAAAATATCACTTCAATATAATAGATACTCCCGGACACGTTGATTTTACCGTTGAAGTAAACAGATCATTGAGAGTTCTTGACGGATTGGTATTTCTGTTTTCTGCAGTTGATGGGGTAGAACCACAATCAGAAACCAACTGGCGCCTGGCAGATAACTATAAAGTTCCAAGAATTGGATTTGTCAATAAAATGGATCGTCAAGGAGCTAATTTTTTGGGTGTTTGCGATCAGGTAAAAACTATGTTGAAATCCAATGCAGTACCTGTGGTGATCAATATAGGAGAGGAAGAAGATTTCAAAGGGATTGTAGATCTTGTGACCAACACAGCTATTGTCTGGCACGAAGAAAACTATGGTTCGACATACGATATAGTTCCCGTTCCTGAATCCATGAAGGAAGAAGTAGAAAAGTATAGAGCGGAGTTAATCGAAGCTGTAGCTGATTATGATGATGGTATTTTGGAAAAGTTTTTCGAGGACCCTGATTCTATTACTCCCCAAGAGATTCATGCAGCACTTAGAGCAGCAACCCAAGATATGAGTATCATTCCCATGATATGTGGGTCGGCCTTTAAAAATAAGGGTGTGCAATTTCTGTTGGATGCTGTATGTCTTTATTTACCCTCTCCTGAAGATAAAAAAGCCATACAAGGAATACATCCAGATACCCAAGAGGCTATCTATAGGGATCCTAAAGTCGGAGAGCCATTTTCTGCCTTAGCCTTTAAAATTGCTACAGATCCCTACGTGGGACGACTTGCCTTTTTTAGGGTTTACTCCGGAAAATTAGATGCAGGATCTTTTGTGCTCAACAATAGAACAGATAAGAAAGAGCGTATATCTCGAATATATCAAATGCACTCCAACAAGCAAAACGCCATAGATACTATAGGTGCCGGGGATATCGGTGCCGCCGTGGGTTTTAAGGACATAAAAACTGGAGATACCCTTTCAGCAGAAAAGTTTCCAATTGTCCTAGAGAGTATGGATTTCCCAGATCCCGTTATCGGAATCTCGGTAGAACCAAAGACCAAAGCCGATATAGATAGATTGAGCATTGCTCTTGGGAAACTAGTCGAAGAAGATCCAACCTTCCAGGTCAGATCAGATAAGGCCTCAGGTCAAACCATCATCTCAGGAATGGGGGAACTACATCTCGATATCATTGTTGATCGGCTTAGACGTGAATTCAAAGTAGATGTTAACCAAGGCCGTCCACGAGTAGAATACAAAGAAGCCCTAACCGCAGATGCCAAACATCGTGAAGTCTACAAAAAACAAACTGGTGGCCGAGGAAAGTTTGCTGATATCATCTTTGAAATTGGACCAGCCCGAGAAACTCCATCAGGACTGGAATTTATCAATAACATCAAGGGGGGCAATATTCCAAAAGAATTTATTCCCTCGGTTGAGAAAGGATTTAAAGATGCCATGAAGAATGGACCTCTTGCTGGCTTCGAAATTGATTCAATGAGGGTTATCCTAAATGATGGATCATTCCATGCAGTTGATTCTGATTCATTATCGTTCGAGTTATGTGCTAAACTAGCTTTTAGAACAGCCGCCCCAATGGCCAAGTCGGTTATCATGGAGCCCATAATGAAACTCGAAGTAGTTACCCCCGAGGAGAGCATGGGGGACATCGTGGGAGATTTAAATAGACGCAGAGGTCAAGTCAGTTCGATGGAAGATCGAGCTGGATACAAAGTAATTAAAGCCCAAGTACCACTGGCTGAAATGTTTGGCTATGTTACTACGCTAAGAACATTATCTTCTGGTAGAGCAACTTCAACCATGGAGTTTTCTCACTATACGGAAGTGCCTCCGAGTTTGGTCGAAAAGGTAATTGAACAAGTCAAAGGAAAAGTCCTAGCTGTATAAGATGAGTCAGAGAATACGCATAAAATTAAAGTCTTACGATTATTCGTTGGTTGATAAATCGGCCGATAAAATCGTCAAGTCAGTGAAGTCAACAGGTGCATTGGTTACCGGTCCAATTCCGCTGCCTACCCATAAACGAATCTTTACTGTTCTTCGTTCCCCACATGTGAACAAAAAATCAAGAGAGCAGTTTAAACTATGTTCTTACAAGAGATTGTTGGATATATATAGTACTTCATCAAAAACGATTGATGCTCTCATGAAATTAGAATTGCCAAGCGGGGTTGAAGTTGAAATAAAGGTATAGTAGTTGTTGTAAAATAATACCCATGTCAGGACTCATAGGAAAAAAAATAGGAATGACCAGCATTTTTAGTGCGGAAGGGAAAAACCTCCCTTGCACGATTTTAAAAATGGGACCTTGTACCATAACACAAGTTAAAAGTGTGCAATCCGATGGGTATGATGCCTTACAACTGGGGTTTGAAGACTCTAAAGAAAATAATGTTTCTAAACCTGCCAGAGGTCATTTTGCTAAAGCCGGAACTACTCCCAAGAAAAAACTGGTTGAATTCAGAAATTTTACCAAAAAATACAGTTTGGGTGATACCATTACTGTTGAACATTTTGAAGAGGGAGAATTTGTGGATATTTCTGCCAATTCGAAAGGAAAAGGATTTCAGGGTGTTGTAAAGAGACATGGATTTGCTGGAGTAGGCGATGCATCTCACGGACAGCATAATAGGATGCGCTCCCCCGGTTCTATTGGGGCTGCATCGGATCCATCACGTGTTTTTAAAGGAATGAAAATGGCAGGTCAAATGGGAAATCAAAAAGTCAAAGTACTCAATCTCAAAGTACTCAAAATAATTCCTGACAAGCATTTGATGATTGTCAAAGGAGCAGTGCCCGGTCATAACAACACCTATGTGATAATTAGAAAGTGATGACATTAAAAGTTTACACACAAACAGGTCAAGATACCACCAAGGAGGTTCATTTAGATGAGTCAGTTTTTGGTGTTGAACCAAACCAACATGCGGTATACCTGGATGTCAAAGCCATTCTGGCAAACAGACGACAAGGGACACACCAGACCAAAGAAAGGGGAGAAATTGTGGGTAGTACTAGAAAAATTCGCCGACAAAAAGGAAGCGGTGCCGCCAGAGTGGGGAGCATTAAAAATCCCATCTTTAGAAAGGGTGGCAGAACCTTTGGACCGAGGCCTCGGCAATACGATCAAAAAGTAAACAAGCAATTAAAAAAAGTTGCCCGAAGGTCGGCTCTTTCAGAAAAAGTTCGAAACAAAGAATTTTTGGTGGTTGAAAAGTTTGAACTCTCTCAACCCAAAACCAAAGAATTCAATGAATATTTAAAGAATCTCGAAGTTTCAGATAAAAAAACGCTGGTTGTGCTGTCTTCAAAAAATACCAATGTCTATTTGGCGTCTCGCAATTTGGAGAATACTTCAGTGGTACTCAGTTCAGAACTCAACACCTATGATATCAGTGATGCCAAGTATCTTGTTGTGGAATACCCAGCTATAGAATCAATTGAAAATACCCTAAAGAAATAATTCGAGATGGAAATTTTGTTAGCACCTATAGTTACAGAAAAGGCTTCAGATGCCAGTGAGATGAGAAAATGTTATTCTTTTTTTGTTCATCCAAAAGCCAACAAGATTCAGATAAAAAAAGCTGTTGAGAAGTATTATGATGTGAAAGTAGATAAAGTGCGAACATTAATATATGGAGCCAAGCATTTCACTAAGTTTACCAAGTCAGGAATCCAAAAAGGGAAAACTAACTATACCAAAAAAGCAATGGTACAATTGAGAGAGGGAGACGAAATAGACCTATATGCCAACGTATAATTTGACCAACTCATGTCTGTCAGAAAATTAAAACCGATCACGCCAGCTCAGAGATTTCGAATTGTCAATGGATATGATGCCATAACCACCGACAAACCGGAAAAGAGCCTTTTGGCACCTAATAAAAGAAGTGGTGGTCGAAACAATGATGGTCGAATGACTGTTCGCTATAAAGGTGGAGGGCACAAAAGAAAGTACCGGATCATAGATTTTAAGCGAGATAAATTTAATGTTGAAGGAACTGTTAGGACTATTGAATATGACCCGAATCGAAGTGGATTTATTGCACTAGTTGAATATGATGACCATCAAAAGCGGTATGTCATTGCCCAAAATGGTCTGAAAGTAGGTCAAAAAATTGTTTCTGGGCCTTCTGTTGCTCCTGAGGTTGGCAATGCTATGCACTTAGCTAATATCCCACTTGGCTCAGTCATTTCATGTATTGAATTAAAACCTGGTAAAGGAGCTGTGCTGGCTAGAAGTGCTGGCTCATATGCTCAATTGATAGCTAGAGATAAAAAGTATACCACCATTAAACTTCCCTCAAACGAAACCAGACTTTTGTTATCAAATTGTATGGCTACAATAGGGGTAGTTTCAAATTCTGATCATCAATTATTAGTCTCTGGCAAGGCAGGAAGATCAAGATGGCTTGGTAGAAGACCTCGGACAAGGGGTGTAGCGATGAATCCAGTAGATCATCCCATGGGCGGTGGTGAAGGTAAAGCTTCAGGAGGTCATCCCCGATCCCGTAATGGTATACCAGCCAAAGGTTTTAGGACTAGAAACAAGAAAAAGAGTTCCAATAAATTCATTATTGAACGAAGAAAAAAATAAGCTAATTATGCCCCGATCGATCAAAAAAGGACCTTATGTGCATCATTCTTTGGATAAAAAACTGAAGAAGAATATTGCTGAAAATCGTAGAGAAGTAATCAAAACTTGGTCTCGATCTTCGATGATTACCCCTGATTTTGTTGGGCAGACCATAGGAGTGCATAATGGTCGAAAACATATTCCGGTATATATTACAGAATATATGGTTGGTCACAAACTCGGCGAGTTTTCCCATACCAGGAATTTCCGCGGACATACCAAAGGAAAGAAAGCAAGAAAATAAAATTTAATTGATGGGTTCAAGAAAAAGAGAGTCTGCTTTAAAAAGAAAAGAACAAAAAAAAGAAGCTGTGATGGTGAAGCTGAACAAGTGTCCTGTTTCACCAAGGAAAATGCGCTTGGTCGCGGATCAAATTAGGGGCCTTGATGTAAAAAAAGCACTCAATGTGTTGAAATTCAGTTCAAAAGCAGCGTCAGTTAAAGTAGAAAAATTACTGCTCAGTGCTATAGATAGTTGGCAACTGAAAAATCAGGATAGTGATGTAGAGAAATTTAATTTTAAGATTAAAGAAATAAGAGTTGATTCTGGTACCATGCTCAAGAGGATACGATTTGCTTCTCGGGCAAGAGTGCACCGGATCAGAAAGCGAACAAACCATGTGACTTTGGTTTTAGATGTACAGCCAATAGAAATATCATAGATAAATGGGACAAAAAACAAATCCAATCGGCAACAGACTAGGCATCATCCGAGGATGGGATTCTAGTTGGTTTGGCGGAAGACGTTATGGCGAGAAATTAGTTGAAGATGATAAGATTAGACGTTATATTTTCGCCCGATCTGCAAAGGCAGGGATTGCCAGCATTACCATTGAGCGTACCCTTAGAATTGTCACCATCACTATTACAACTGCTCGGCCAGGATATATTATTGGTACTGGGCAAAAAGAGGTCAATCGACTCAAAGAAGAGTTGAAGCGGTTGACGAAAAAGGATATTGTTATAAAAGTGTTCGAAGTCCGTAAGCCAGAATTGTCGGCCCGATTGGTTGCATCGAGTATTGCCCGACAAATCGAGAGTAGAATATCCTATCGTAGAGCAGTTAAAATGGCTATCGCAGCTACGATGCGTACCAATGCTGAAGGTATTAAAGTTCAAGTTTCAGGAAGATTAAATGGAGTAGAGATGGCTCGGTCAGAAACCTATAAACAAGGTAGAATCCCTTTATCAACTTTTAGAGCTGATGTAGATTATGAATTGGTTGAGGCTCATACCACCTATGGCCGAATTGGTGTCAAGGTATGGATTATGAAAAGTGAAGTTTACGGTAAGCGTGAATTGTCTCCTCTAGTGGGATTGAATAAGAAGAGCTTTGGTGCTGGGAGAAAAAGAGGGCAGAATAAATAAGTTCCATATAGAAGCAGAACGAAAATATGTTACAGCCTAAAAAGACCAAATATCGAAAAGCCCAGAAAGGCCGGATGAAAGGGAACTCCCAAAGGGGTCATCAGCTGGCCTATGGGATGTTTGGCATTAAGTCATTGGATTCTTCTTTTATCACATCTCGTCAGATTGAAGCTGCTAGGATAGCTGCAACCAGATATATGAAGCGTGAAGGTCAATTGTGGATAAAGATATTTCCTAGCAAGCCAATAACCAAGAAACCTTTGGAGGTACGTATGGGAAAAGGAAAGGGAGCACCTGAATACTTCGTTGCTGTTGTCCGTCCTGGCTTGATTCTCTTTGAGGTGGCAGGAGTATCCAAAGATATTGCATCCGAGGCTCTCCGGTTGGCTGCTCAAAAGTTGCCAGTGAAGACTAAGTTCATCGTTTCAAGAGATTACCAATAAAGAATTTGAACAATGAAACAATCAGAGATTGAATTATTAGATCGGGATCAAATCATCGAAAAGATTGATCAATTGACTCTCCGGCAACAGAAACTAAAATTAAATAAGAAAGTGAACGAAATAGAAAATCCACTTCAAATTCGAATCAATAGAAGATTAATTGCTCGTTTGAAGACCGTGTTAGTTCACTTAGACTACATATCTAAAGTAGATTAATGATGAGTTTAACAACCCAAACAGGAAGAAACGAGAGAAAAGAACGAATTGGAATCGTTATCAGTAACAAGATGGAAAAATCTATACTAGTCAAAGAGGTTCGAAGAGTGAAGCACAAGAAGTACGGAAAATTCGTACTCCAGACCAAGAAGTATGTTGCTCACGATGGTGAAAACCAATGTAACATCGGAGATACAGTAAAAATCATGGAAACAAGACCTCTCAGCAAAACCAAATGCTGGAGACTAGTTCAAGTTATCGAAAAAGCCAAATAAAATGGTCCAACAGGAATCACGATTAAAGGTAGCAGACAACACAGGAGCCAAAGAAGTCCTCACCATAAGGGTTTTGGGTGGCACAAACAGAAGGTATGCTTCGATTGGAGATAAAATAGTTGTAACTGTCAAGTTATCTACTCCATCAGGAACTGTAAAGAAAGGGGAGGTTTCTACTGCGGTAGTGGTCAGAACAGTTAAAGAGGTTCGTCGAACCGACGGATCTTATATTCGATTTGATGATAATGCGTGTGTATTATTGAATCCAACTGGAGAAATGAGGGGAACACGAGTATTCGGACCGGTAGCTCGAGAATTGAGGGACAAGAAATTCATGAAAATCATTTCATTAGCACCGGAGGTACTCTAATTGTAAATCATGTCAAAAAAATTCAAAATTAAAAAGGGGGACTACGTGAAGATTATCGCTGGCGAACACAAAGGGATGCAGGGTCAAGTGATGAAGATTATCACCAAGACTGATAGAGTCATCGTAAGTGGTATCAATATAGTCAAAAGACATACAAAACCTAGTAGGGAAAACCCCAAGGGAGGTATTATAGAGAAAGAAGCCCCTATTCATGTGTCAAATTTGAGTTTGATATCCAAGGGTGAAACAACTCGTGTGGGGTATAAAATAGAGGGTGATACCAAAATCCGTTATGCCAAGAAAACCTCTGAAGCTTTATAGTTTATGAGATATACACCTAGATTAAAAGCCGATTATTTTGATCGAATTCGACCAGCTCTTAAGGATGAATTGGGCTATAAGAGTATTATGGAGGTACCACGAGTGGAGAAAGTGATTATCAGTAAAGGTGTTGGTCGGGCTGTTGCAGAAAAAAAATTGATTGATTATGCTTTGGAAGAAATAACCCTAATAGCGGGGCAAAAAGCGGTACCCACCTTATCAAAAAAAGATGTTGCGAGTTTTAAATTGAGAAAAAAAGTTCCTATTGGTGTTAAAGTGACTCTTCGTTCTCAGCGTATGTATGAGTTTTTGGATAGGCTCATTACAACTGCGATCCCCAGGGTACGTGATTTCCAAGGGTTGAATGAATCTTCGTTTGATGGAAGGGGCAATTACAATCTTGGTATTAGAGAGCAAATTATTTTTCCTGAAATCGATATTGACAAAGTAAATCAGATAAGTGGCATGGACATCACTTTTGTTACTAGTGCATCTACAGATAGAGAAGCTCTGGCTTTGTTGAGAGAATTGGGATTACCATTTAAAAAGAAAAATCCATAGATATGGCCAAAGAATCAATGAAAGCCCGAGAGGTTAAGAGAGCCAAAGTGGTGGCTCGTTATGCTGAAAAAAGAGCAGAATTAAAAAAGGCGGGGGATTATGAAGCTCTGCAGAAGCTTCCAAGAAATGCCTCTCCCATACGGATGAGAAATAGGTGTTCATTGACAGGGAGACCAAAAGGTTATATGCGACAATTTGGAATTTCTAGGGTCAAATTCCGAGAAATGGCAAATAAAGGATTGATTCCTGGTATCACTAAAGCCAGTTGGTAATAATCACATTGAAAAAGAAAGAAAAGAGATGTTAACGGATCCCATAGCAGACTATTTGACTCGAATTAGAAATGCATCCTCGACGGGTCATAAGGATGTATTCATACCTGCCTCAAATGTTAAAAAGGAACTCACCAAAATCTTATTTGATCAGGGGTATATTCTGAGTTACAAATTTTTAGATGATGGACCTCAGGGTATTATTAGAATTGCTCTAAAGTATGACTTAAGAACTAAAGAGCCTGTGATAAAAGCCATTCAGCGGCTTTCAAAACCTGGATTGAGAAAATATGTCGGAGTCTCCAAAATACCTCGAATCATCAATGGTCTTGGTATTTCGATTGTTTCGACTTCCAAAGGAATGATGACTGGAAAGCAGGCATCTAGATTAAATCTTGGAGGTGAATTAATTTGTTATGTTTATTAAAGCAGGATATTCGGTACTGAAGTGAAACTGATGAAAATATCATTTACTGGATTTCAGGTGTGGGTTACTGGTGTGCTGTTTATTTTAATTAAATAAAAAATGAGTAGGATAGGAAATGCTCCAATTGAGATACCTAAGGATGTAAAAGTCACTATTAGGGATAGTTCCATTTTAGTTGAAGGAAATCTTGGGGTTTTGGAACAAGAGTATGAATTGGTAACGGTCACTAAGAAAGGTGATGAGATAAGGGTTTTGACTGATGTTCAAAGTAAAGAATCTCGTTCTAGGCACGGTTTATATCGATCCCTAATTGCAAATATGGTGAAGGGTGTTTCTAGGGGTTTTACTTTACAACTTGAACTTGTTGGTGTTGGATATAGAGCTTCTTCTCGGGATCAGTTATTAGATCTGTCTCTTGGATTTTCTCACAATATTCTTTTGGAAATTGCTCCGGAAGTGAAAGTTGAAACCAAATCAGAAAGAGGTAAGAATCCTTTGATCACTTTAAAGTCCCATGACAAGCAATTATTGGGACAAGTAGCAGCAAAAATCAGATCATTTCGTAAACCTGAACCATATAAGGGCAAAGGGGTACGATTTGTTGGAGAACAAATTAGGAGAAAAGCAGGTAAATCAGCTTAGTATAAAATGGGAATATCTAGGACATATAGGAGAAATCGAATTCGAAAACGAATCAGAGGTGTGGTTAGAGGAACTGCTCAACGCCCTCGGCTTAGTGTGTTTCGATCTAATCGGCACATTTATGCTCAATTGATAGATGATGATTCTGGTAAAACCTTGACATCGGCTTCATCTTTGGATTCCTCTTTTGAAAAAGAAACTGCAAAGGGTGTAATCATATCAAAGAAAGTGGGTTTATTATTAGCCAAAAAGGCCGTTGAGGCAAATGTTTTATCTGCTCATTTTGACCGGGGAGGATATCGCTATCATGGTCGTGTAAGATCACTGGCTGAGGGTGCACGAGAAGGGGGATTAAAATTTTAGCAAAACGATTTAAATGTTGTTAGATAAATACAAGAGTATTCAAAAAGTAAAACCGGCAGGGTTGGAATTAAAGGACCGGTTGGTTAACGTTCAGCGGGTGACCAAAGTAACCAAAGGAGGTAGAAACTTTGGTTTTTCAGCTATCGTTGTAGTTGGTGACGAAAAGAGTATTATCGGTTGTGGATTGGGTAAAGCAAAAGAAGTTTCTGAATCTATTTCAAAAGCTATTGAGGATGCAAAAAAGAACTTGGTTCGTATATCGGTAGAAAATGGAACGCTTCCACATCAGCAAAAAGGAAAATTTGGTGGTGCGAGGGTTTTTATAAAACCAGCATCTGAAGGTACTGGGGTAATAGCTGGAGGTGCTGTTCGGGCAGTCCTTGAGTCTGTGGGTGTACAAAATGTACTTTCGAAATCTCAGGGATCATCAAATCCTCACAACGTTGTCAAAGCAACTATGGATGCATTATTGCAATTGAGATCACCCCGGACAATTGCCCGGCAGAGGGGTATAACCCTAGAAAAATTGTACAATCATTAATCAGGTTATGTCTTACATTGAAATTTTCCAAGTAAAAAGCACTATTAAAAGATTAAAAGATCAGAAGAAAACCCTTGAGGCTCTGGGTCTAAGGGGTATTTCCAAGACAGTGATACATAAACAGACACCATCAATTTTGGGAATGATCAAAAAAGTAGAACATTTGGTGGAGGTAAAACCGATTAAAACCAAAAAGAAATGAGCCTACATTTGCTGCAACCAAAGTTTGGTTCAACCCATAGAAAAGGCAAACGTCTTGGAAGAGGTCAGGGATCTGGAAAAGGGGGAACTTCTACCCGGGGACACAAGGGTGCTCAATCAAGATCTGGTTATTCCAAAAAACTTGGTTTTGAAGGTGGTCAGATGCCGTTACAGCGTCGTGTCCCGAAGGGAGGATTTAAAAACATCAACAGAAAAGAGTACCAGCCGATTAATTTAGGTATGATTCAGCATTTGATTGAAGAAAAGAAGATAGACCGGATGGTGGATCTTGAAAAATTGAGATCTCTTGGACTTATTAGGAAGAGTGATTTGGTTAAAATTTTAGCCAATGGGAAAATCAATTCAGCTGTAGAAATTACTGCTCATAAATTTTCTAAAAAAGCTATAGAAGAGCTTGAAAAAGCTGGTGGTAAAGCCATAACAACAAAATAGTCAGTTGAAAAAGATTCTTGAGGTATTTGCCAATATTTATAAAATCCGTGATTTAAGGGATAAGATTCTCTTGACTTTGGGGATGTTATTGGTTTATAGAATTGGGGCTCAAATCGTATTGCCAGGAATAGACTCCCAACAGATGGCTGCGCTAGGTGATCGTGCTGGTGGAGGCGATCTGCTTGGTCTGCTGAATATGTTTACTGGTGGGGCTTTTGCGAAAGCATCAGTTTTTGCTTTAGGTATCATGCCTTATATATCGGCCTCAATTGTGGTTCAGTTGATGCAGATTGGTGTTCCTTATCTCCAAAAGTTACAGAAAGAAGGTGAAAGCGGACGTAAGAGAATCACTCAAATTACACGTTGGTTAACCATTTTAATTTGTGTAGTTCAAGCTCCTACATATATCTATGGGTTGAGTGCTTTAGGGGTTCCTGACAGTGCCTTTATTCTAGGTAGGAGTCCGATGTTTGTATTTTCTTCTACGATTATTTTGGTCACGGGCACCATTTTTGCTATGTGGTTGGGCGAGAAAATCACTGATCGAGGTGTAGGGAATGGGATTTCTTTGTTGATAATGGTAGGTATTATTGCCACTTTACCTCAGGCATTTTTCCAGGAGTTCTATTCTCGAGTTAATGAAAATAATGGAGGATTGATGACGGTGTTGATTGAGTTGCTTATATGGGTAGCGATTATTTTGCTTTGTGTACTTCTGGTTATGGCGGTTCGAAAGATACCTGTTCAGTATGCCAGACGGGCAGCAGGTAGGGGTACGACTCAGGGAAATTTGTATGGATCTCGTCAGTACATACCGCTTAGGCTTAATGCATCGGGAGTTATGCCCATCATTTTTGCACAGGCCATTATGTTTGCGCCTGCGTATTTAGGAAGTTTGGTTGGTAATTCGAATGCTGGACAATGGATACAAGCTAGTTTTTCGGATATTTTCGGATTTTGGTATAATCTACTTTTTGCATTATTGATTATTGTATTTACTTATTTCTATACTGCCATAACTGTGCCCACTAATAAAATGTCTGATGATTTGCGAAGAAGTGGAGGTTTTGTTCCGGGTATTCGACCTGGTAAAGAAACTGCTGATTACTTGGACCGAATAATGTCATTTATTACTTTTCCGGGTTCTTTGTATTTAGCTGCTGTTGCTGTTTTTCCAGCGATAGTGGTGAAATTGATAGGGATGCAACAAAATTGGGCTCTTTTTTATGGAGGAACATCGTTGCTGATTATGGTTGGTGTGGCTATAGATACAATTCAGCAGGTGAATTCTTATTTATTGAATAGGCACTATGATGGATTGATGAAGCGTGGTAGAACGAGGCAAACAAGTATATAGTTATGGCAAAGGAACAGCATATTAAACAGGAGGGATACATCACTGAGGCTTTATCTAATGCTCGATTTAGGGTAGCTTTAGATTTAGGTCAAGAATCTGGAAATGAACACATAGTAACGGCTCATATTTCGGGAAAAATGAGAATGAATTATATAAAATTGTACCCGGGGGATAAGGTAGAATTGGAGATGAGTCCTTATGATTTAACCAAAGCGAGAATAGTACGCAGAAAATAGTATGAAAGTTAGAGCATCATTAAAAAAGAGGTCCAGCGAGTGCAAGATTGTACGACGCAAGGGCAGGTTGTATTCGATCAACAAAAAGAACCCAAGATTTAAACAAAGACAAGGTTAGTATTATGGCAAGAATTTCAGGAGTAGATATACCAAAAAACAAACGAGGGGAGATTTCCTTGACATACATTTATGGAATTGGCAGATCTAGGGCATCTAAACTGCTCCATAGTGCTGGGGTATCGCCGGACAAAAAAGTTTCTGAATGGACAGATGGGGAGCTATCTTTGATCCGTAAAGAGGTTGGTCGGTATAAGATAGAAGGTGAATTACGTTCAGAGGTTCAACTGAACATCAAGAGGCTGATGGATATAGCGTCTTATAGGGGTATTAGGCATCGATTAGGATTACCACTCAGGGGTCAGCGAACTAAAAATAATTCTCGAACTCGCAAGGGTAAGAGAAAGACTATAGCAAATAAAAAGAAAGTAACCAAATAACTAGATAATTAGGATGAAAAGAACTACGGGAACAAAAAAACGGAATGTTCAGATTGGGGTTGTTGGTCAGGCACACATCAATGCGACTTTCAACAATATCATCATATCATTAACCAATTTAAGGGGTGATGTGGTTGCTTGGTCTTCTGCGGGTAAGATGGGTTTCCGCGGATCGAAAAAAAACACTCCTTATGCTGCTAAAACTGCTGCTGAGGAGGTAACAAAGGTAGGTCTTGAATCGGGAATAAAGAAGGTTACGGTATATGTCAAGGGCCCGGGAAATGGTCGTGAATCTGCCATTCGAACGATTCATAATGGGGGCATTGAGGTGAGCGAAATCATTGATGTTACTCCTTTGCCGCATAATGGTTGTCGACCTCCTAAAAGAAGAAGAGTGTAAGAATAGTAAATGCAATTTTATAAATACCAACAAGATAAGATATGGCTAGATATACCGGTCCAACCACTAAGATAGCGAGGAAGCTAGGGGCTCCAATTTTTAAAGAAGACAAGGCTTATGAGAAGCGTCCTTATCCTCCTGGTCAGCATGGAAGTAATAGACGAAGACCAAAGAAATCAGAATATGCTATTCAACTGATGGAAAAGCAAAAGGCAAAATTCACTTATGGAATTTTGGAGAAGCAATTTCGAAATTTATTTAAAGTGGCAAGTCGATCCAAGGGTGTAACCGGTGAGGAATTATTAAGGCTATGTGAATCCAGATTGGACAATGTTGTTTTCAGGTTGGGACTATCAACTACCAGACAGGGGGCACGGCAGTTGGTAACTCATCGTCACATTGTTGTCAATGGACAGGTTGTCAATATTCCTTCATTCACATTAAGACCTGGAGATTTGGTTGGTGTACGGGAGCGATCCAAGAGTCTTGAAGTGATTAATAATTCGCTTTCGGATAATAGAAAATCTTCTACTGATCAATGGTTGGTTTGGAACCCGGATTCTATGCAGGGTACTTTTGTGGATTATCCTACAAGAGATCAAATTCCAGAAAATATAAAGGAGCAGTTCATTGTTGAGCTATACTCAAAATAAAATAACATTTAAAAAATTTGATACTAATATGGGTGCATTAAACTTTCAGAAACCGGACAAGGTTGTTGTTATTGATTCATCGAACAATTCTGGGTCTTTTGAGTTCAGGCCATTGGAGCCTGGTTATGGATTGACTGTTGGAAATGCTTTGAGAAGGGTATTGCTTTCTTCTCTTGAGGGCTTCGCTGTTAAATCGGTTAAGATTAGCGGAGTTCTTCATGAATTTGATACGATTGATGGAATTGTTGAGGACGTAACTGAGATCATTTTAAATATAAAACAAATTCGGTTTAAGCAGATTAATCCTCATGTGAACCATGAGGAGATCACTTTTCGAATTAAATCTCCTGGTCAATTTAAAGCGGGCAAATTAAAGGACTATACTTCATCATTTGAGGTATTGAATCCTGATTTCGTATTGTTCAATTTGAGCAAAGAGGTTGATCGTATGGTCACAATTACCATTGATAAGGGTCGGGGGTATGTGCTTGCTGATGACAATAAAGACGAAGATGATGAAATTGGTGTATTGGCAATTGATTCTATTTACACTCCTATCACCAATGTCAAATACCGTGTTGAGGACTATAGAGTTGAGCAAAAGACTGATTATGAAAAACTAATCATTGACATTGAAACTGATGGATCTATTGGTCCAAAAGATGCTTTGGTAGAGGCTGCCAATGTTTTGATTACTCATTTTGGGTTGATTACCGAAGATCAGCTTGAAACAAGATCTAGGATATCTAAGGATGAGGATGTCGTTGCTTATGATGATGATTTTATTGAAACCCAGCAGTTATTGAGGACTAATTTATCTGATTTAGATTTGTCTGTTAGGGCTCTAAATTGTTTGGTATCAGCTAATGTGAAAACTCTTGGGGACTTAGTTTCGTATAAAAAACCGGAGCTAATGAGATTCAGAAATTTTGGAAAAAAGTCATTGACAGAACTTGAAGAAATACTCATAGCCAAAAACTTAGAATTTGGCATGGACGTCTCCAAGTATAATATTGAGACTAGCAAGGACAAGGAAGTTGTCTGATATTGATTACATATGAGGCATAGAAAGAAGATTATAGCTCTTGGTCGTAAGGTTGGGCATCGAAAATTAATGTTGTCCAATATTGCTTGTTCATTGATTGAGCATAAAAGCATTAACACTACTACTACGAAAGCTAAGGCTTTACAGCGTTTTATTGAACCGATTATTACTAAAAGCAAAAGTGACACGATTCATAATCGAAGGCTTGCCTTCAAATTGTTGCGAAACAAGCGTTCTGTTACGGAGTTATTTAATGAAGTTTCAACAAAAGTTGGAGATCGTCCTGGGGGATACACTCGCATCATAAAATTGGGAAATCGATTGGGTGATAATGCTGAGATGGCTATGATTGAGTTGATTGATTATAATGATTTGTACAAAGCAGAAAAGCAATCCAAGACTGCCAGGACTAGAAGATCTAGGAGATCTGGAAGATCTTTGATTAGTTCTGATTTGGTAGAACCCTCAAAGCAGTTACCATCAGCTAAGGAGGAAACATCCGAGTGAGTCAGGATTTCTGAATTTTCTTTGTTATACTTTGTTGGCGGGTATCATCATTTTTGAATTGATATAGGATTCAAATTGGTGTTATCTTTTTGGATTATTTCATACAAACATCGTATTAATCTCTTTTAACCCGACTTTCACTCTTTTTTTGAGTAATCTTTACCACTTAAACACATTTCATTATATAGACGACATATTTTGAATGTATTTTTTGTGAAAAATATGTCCATGTGGCATGCTTATTTTTTGCTATTTAATTGATTCTAATATATTTGCAGTATATTTTATGACTCCATGTCATATTACATCGAAGACATACCCAATAAAAAATACTGACCAACCTTTCTACTCTCTAAAGCCTGGGGAGAGGGTAAGAAAGTCAAAAGAAAAACCATAGCCAATTTGAGTGATTTTCACCTCTCTGTTATAGAAGGCTTTAAAGCAGCTATTAAAAGGGGAGTAATCTAAAAGGATATTTCCAGAGCCTTTCCCATCAAAAGATATTTTCCTCATAGGCAAATAGCTTGTATTTTGGAATTGATCAAAAAACTGAAGTTTGATTGACTTCTTTACTGAGTATCTACCCGAATGCTACACCTCGCTCTGGGAACTTTGCCGTTGAATGAGGTAAGTCCACCAAGAGATGATGACCGAATGATTCATGTAATGTCTCATTCAACGGAGGGTATTAAACCTTATTGGTATGGATCAAAAAAAGATGTTTCCAGTAAAGTAACAGTTGGAAATGGCACTTTTTCAGGTCTGATAAGGGTTTTAGCGTTATTTCGACCCGAAGGTCAGGTTTAAAGTTGATGAAAATTCCTTTTTCGGGATACTTTCGAGAGTTCCAGGCTAAAACGATTCAAGTAAAATATTCCGCTTTGGAGGATAAAATTATACCAAGCTGATCATTTTTGGTATTCTGCGATGGATGAGATCAGCTTGGTCATTGGTAAAATATAGTAAGACACATCATATGTAATTGCATACAAGGAGAAATGAAAAAGGGGACTCAAATTTGTCGCCAAATTCAATTCTATCCATCAATCAATGTATGTATTATTTGAGGGATAAGAGAACATCCATTCAATTTCATTGAAAGAAAAGAGAATCCCAAATAAAGATAATACTATTGATTGGTTGGCATATGAACATTATGAGGGTTTGTCAATAAATTTTACTCACTACATTCAGTAAAATTAGGTTTTTTAGTTGCCATATCTGCGATTCCGCTCCAATTTGAAAATTCACCGCAGTCGGTCACCTTACTGACATCCCATGAACTTATATCTCTAGTAAAGGCTGAAGCACCGGTTAACATATTTTTCATATTGGTCACCTTACTGACATCCCATGAACTTATATCTCCGTTAAAGTTTTGAGCAGATCGAAACATACCTTCCATATTGATCACCTTTTTAAGTTTATCATGCCATTTCTGGAGATTTGTTCCTGTGAAGGGAGCGGTGTAACCTTGACCACCCTGAGTACTAAGCATAAAGCTCATATTGGTTACATTACTCACATCCCAATCACCAATATCTTGATTGAAAGCATCAGCTATATGAAACATATAGCTCATATTGGTTACATTACTCACATCCCAATTACCAATGTCTTGATTGAAATTTTGGGTTCTTCGAAACATACTGGACATATCGGTCACCTTACCAACAGTACTACCTTCCCTTTCCCAATTACTAATGTCTTGATTGAAATTTTGGGCTCCTTCAAACATACCCGACATATTGGTCACTCTACTCACATCCCAGGAACCGATATCTTGATTGAAGCCAGAAACTTTAAACATATTGCTCATATCCCTCACATTACTCACGCTCCAATTACCGATGTCTTGATTGAAGTTAGTAGCATTCTCAAACATACTATTCATATCCCTCACATTACTCACGCTCCAATTACCGATGTCTTGATTGAATGAATTAGCACCCTTAAACATTCCAGCCATATCGGTCACATTACTCACATCCCAGTTAATCATATGATCATCATTAACACCAACAAATTCACTTTTAGAATCAAACAATCCCCGCATACTAGTAACAAATGTAGTATTTACGAGCACACTATTTGGAAAAAAACTGCCACTATTATCATCTATGTTTTCTACTAATCCTCTCAGTACATCTTCATCAGCGATAAGATATTCATCTATCATTGCGACTTCAATCATATTGGGATCGAAAAAAACTGTCTGACCAATTAATGGACGAGCACATGGTTTGGCTTTAACAATAGAACTACCTGCATCTCTATATAACGGTGTTTTGCAATTAGATAGCAGATTATTAATTCTAGCGACCCGATCAAAGTAGCTAATTGGATATTCATTGTTTGTTTGTGTCTCTCGTGGTAATACTAAAGCACTAGTACTCCTATCCACAGTACGAGTATAAAACATACTAATGGCACTCTTTAAATTGGGGAGGCGACCCCAAGTAGTAAAGACATCTTGATTGAAGGCATCGGCGTTGTGAAACATACTATCCATATTCCCCACATTGTCCATATCCCATCCAGTAATGTCTTGGTTAAACATGCGTGCGTCGTAAAACATGTGTCTCATATCTATCACATTTCCGACAGTGCTACCAGTCCTTTCCCAATTACCAATGTTTCCATTGAACATACGTGCATTTCTAAACATATAGCTCATATCCCTCACATTACTCACATTCCAAGAACCGATGTTTGTTCCTACGAAGGCGGTAGCACCATCAAACATATTTCTCATAGCCCTCACATTCCCGACAGTGCTACTACTTTCCGTAGCACTAGCTTCTCTTTCCCAATTATCAATGTTTCCATTGAACATAGTTGCACCTCTAAACATATAGCTCATATCCCTCACATTACTCACATTCCAAGAACCGATGTTTGTTCCTACGAAGGCGGTAGCACCATCAAACATATTATGCATATACCTGACCTTACTCACATCCCAAGAGCTGATATCTTGATTAAATCCACTAGCACCTTGAAACATTCGAGCCATAAGGGTCACATTACTCACATCCCAGTTACTGATATCTTCATTAAAATCATCACCTATATCTTGAAACAATTCCAACATATTACTAACAAATGTGGTATTTACGTATTGAACATTGCTACCACCTCTAACTTCACTTCCTAGCATTGCACTATTAGCAATAAGATACTCTTGAGATGATGGATCGCTAGGATCAATTAGTACACGCTGACCAATTAATGACCGAGCACAATCCCTTGCTTTGATGATTCCATTATCATCAGCGTATAACGGGTCTGTCCCAGAAGGGCAAGCAGCGGTAGGCTGCGGATTAGTTGGTTGATTCGTAGTAGTAGTAGTAGTAGTAGTAGTAGTAGTAGTGGTAGGTTGACTCGTTGTCGGTTGATTGGTTGGAGTTGTAGTAGTGGGCTGGGTATCGGTAGGTTGCGTACCAGTAGGCTGGGTATCGGTAGGTTGGGTACCAGTAGGCTGGGTATCGGTAGGTTCATTCTCTGTCGGATCATCTCCACCTCCAGATGATTCTACCTCACTAAACAAAGCCTCTAATGAACAATTACCACCTACGTCAAAACGCACTTGCTCATTGGTCAAAACGATATCATCAGGACAACCAGAACCCGATGCACGCCACCGATCAAATTCATAACCATCATCCGGCTCAGCGGTAATGCTAACTTCCTGGCCAAAACCTCTTTCCTCTTCTTCACTATCCACACTACCCCCAGTACCACCTTCAGCAGTAATGCTGTATAATACCTCGGTAAACTCTGCCTTGATTTCACAATCTTTAGTCACTACGAAAGAAATAGTACTCTCCTCTACATCAATGTCCGGAGAATCCTCTTCACCACAACTTAATACCCATTCTTGGAATGCATAATGCTCATTGGCTGTGGCAGTAACCTCCACCTCATCCCCATAAACAAGATTCTCCGAAGGAGTAATCATGATCTGTCCATTCTCGTTTTCTTCTATCGTAATCGTGTGAGGAGACTTGGTAAAGACCGCTTCCAAACTACAATTACCCTCAATAGAAAATTCCAATTCATGATCAGAAGCATCCGCTATGACTGGACAATCGGTATCCTCTATTGTTTCCCATCGCTCAAATACATAACCCTCATCAGGCGTAGCTGTCAAAGAGATAGTCTCTCCATAGACTATACTGATGCCTGTCTCCGAATCCTCATCGCTAACGCTACCTCCCTCAGAAGATGTCGCTGTGATGGTATAGCTAACCTTTTCAAATACCGCTTCTATCGTACAATCTTCAAATACAGTAATTGTTAGGCTTGATTCGTCATCATTTAAATCACCACAACTCCCAGACCAGCCCTTGAAGGCATAATGCTCGTTAGCAGTAGCTGTAACCTCCACCTCATCACCATATACCACACCCTCTGATGGGCTAATGGTTATCTGTCCATTTTCGTTTTCTCCTGCGGATATCATACGAGGAGCTTTTTCAAACACCGCTTCCAAACTACAATTACCCTCAACCATAAATTCGGCTTCAACATCTGTAGCATCTTCAAGAGTAGGACAATTTTCACTTCTCCATTCACTAAACTGATAACCCTTGTCAGGGGTTGCTTTCAAAGTAGATGTCTCTCCATAGACTATAGATAATTCCTCATCAACCTGCTGTCCATCTCGAAACACACTACCTCCATCAGAAGAGGTAGCCGTGATGGTATAGCTTACTTTTTCAAAAACCGCTCCCAGTGTACAATCAGATACCAGAGTAATCATTAGGCTCAATGCATCAGCACTAAACTCACCACAATCTCCAGACCAACCCTTGAAGGCATAATGCTCATTGGCAGTGGCTGTAACCACTACTTCATCACCATGGTCAACTGTTGCAGATGGGGTGATGCTTATTCCCCCATTCTCGTTCTCTTCTATCGTAATCGTTCGGGGTGCCTTGGAAAAGACCGCTTCCAAACTACAATTACCGGCAACAGTGAAGGTTACCTTGTTTTTGACCTCTATAAAGGCAGGACATTCACTGCCCTCGGCCGTTGTCCATCCACTTAACTGATAGCCTTCTTCGGGTTCTGCAGTAAAAGAAGCTATCTGGCCATATTCTCTTGATAATTCTCCCTCACCGACACTACCTCCATCGGTTGAACCGGCTGTGATGCTATACTTGATCTTCTCAAACTCAGCTCCAATCTGACAATTCTTGGAAGCGGTGATGGTGATTTCTGAATTGTCTGGGCTAAAACTACCACAATCCCCCGTCCATTGCTTCAACTGATAGTGCTCTTGGGCTGTGGCAGTAACGGTCACCGATTGACCACCATCTACACTTTGACTAGAGGTTATCGAACCACCAACCCCAGATGATGTGGCGATGGTAAACTTAGCCAATACCGGCTGAATAGGTGCTGTAGGCGTATCTTCATTATTACATGAAAATAATAGAAGTAGCCCTAATACGGAAATGAATAATGGAAATGGAAAGATTCTTAGTCTCATCAGATAGTATATTTAATAGATTTGTTGATGTTTATAATTGATTGTAATAGATGAAATCCACTCAAAACGGATAGGTGAAAAATCATAGGATGTAGTTACCCCCCCCAATATTGGAATTTGAAAATTCGGGAAATAGAGACTCCATATCCTTCCCTATAGAAAGGATAAAGAAAGCATACCCTAAAAGAGTAAACTCTTCAAAAAAAATAATGAACTGAAACTGGGGAGGACTTAACTTATCCCTATTCCAAAATAAACGGGGGGGGTATTTTCATTAAAGTACATGTGGTCAAAAGCCAATTTATGACGAGATAACAATGATGTTAAAGATAATTGTATAACCCTCAAAGGAGTAATATTTTATATCCGATTTCAGACTATGCAAATGTACACTATTTAATAATAAATCTGACTGCTTGTGAAATTCTTATCATGAATAAATAACCGCAGGTTACTATATTTATTCTAGGGGCGATATTGTATTGTCCGCTACAATTTAGTTTTTGTGTTCCCAAGTCTTGTGTATCTATTTGGATGTTATATATTTAGTTTTCGTGTAGAGTATCAAAAGCATCTCTTGTATTTCTATATAGTCTGCTTAGTTCTCGCACGGTTAGGGAAAAGTTATGCGCGGAGTGGAAAATTAATTCTATGGCTGATGGTCTTCCGCATTTAAATCAAATTAAGCATAGATTTATAAGCCTAATATGAATCAATTATGGAGGAATACTTTAAAAAAATAGATAAAGTATGATATGACAGAAAAGATTCTGACAATCCTCTTGCATTTAAGTATTATAATCCCGACCGGGCGGTCATAGGAAAATCGATGGTTGAACATTTCTTGTTTGCTTTTGCATAGTGGCATACTTTCTCTGGAAAGGGTCCCGATCCCATTGGCTTGGACGCAATTATATCCTTGGGATGAACCATCAGACTTTAATACCAGAGCGTTTCAAAAGGTAGATGCTGCTTTTGAATTATTAACCAAAATGGGTTTTGATTATTTCTGTTTTCATGATTTCGATTTAGTAAAAGAGGGGCTTACATTATTGGAGTCAGAAAAAAGCTAGAAATCATCACTGATTATCTGCTTCAAAAAATTGAAGAAACTGGTAAAAAGGTGCTTTATGCAAGTTTGTCAAAATCGATATTCTAGTATTGATAATCAAACACTTATAAATCTATCCACTATAACAAAGCCCTCTTAGTTGAATTGTTTTAATCGGTTCATCAGGGAAAATTATTTGGTCAAGATATCCTTTCTACAAAATGAGAAGGTAGCCTTATTTTGTTTTGATTTTGGGGACATTGATTTTTGTTTGTATATGCACACAGTAAAAGTTTGCTGAGGCTAAGATAATAAAAACCTAAACCTACAAATTATATATATCCACTACAATGTAGATTTCAAAACAAAATTATATACGAGGTATTTAACTCTTTTCACGAATATGAATGTGAGAATAGAAAGAATTGATAGTTGTAAATTATTCAATAAAATGACGCAAAATGCATATAGTCGTGGGTAAAAAAAACCGCCTCTAATCCACAACAAAGTGATTAGAGCCATTATGGATTTATATGCTAATTGGAATGGCAAACAAAAAGCCAAAATCTGTTAGTGGAAAGCAGGAGATGCTTGAGAATTACATCAACAATTTTATTTGATTAATCATTGACGATATTGGTAGCACCATAATTATTGTTATTGTGAAGTTACGTTTTCAATTCATCTTGATATTAGATTCCTAGAATAAAACACACAGAATTGTAATTGATGTAATATCTGAATGATGATGGTCAATTAGATAAAAGGAAATTACACTTGAGAATTAACAAAATCTTTGATTGAAATTAGATTGACTAGATTGATAGTGATTATATGTAATTAATTAAAGTGCAAATCGTTGATTTGAATTTGTTTTTCAATTGGAGATTTATCTTTAGATTCAAAATTCAAAGTAGTAAATGGCTTTTCAATAAAAAAGATTTCTGTCATTACGTTCAGTCCATCATCTAGGAACACTTCAATGGATGCTTTATCAAGCAAAATTCGACCATTTAACATATTGGATGCTGAAATTCTTTTGCACACAGTTTTTTTATCGCCAAAATCATCAGAAAAATCAACTATTCCCGTACCTGACCTATCAATATAAAACGAGCTGTTTTCAACATCATATCCAAATGCTAGGGTATCTCCAATTTCGCTACTTAGCGTAGCTACAAACCCACTTTTTGCTGATACCTTAAAATTGATTTCGCATGTAGTAAAGAAAGGCGGGTTATTTTTCTTGATTTCAATAACCGGATCGTCAGATTTAATTTCCATATAGTGCTTTGAGTAATTGGATAGGGTTGAAATCGGTTCTGATACCAGACGATATACCCCATCAACGATGCCGAGTGATAATTCTCTTGGGAGCGTCATTGCACTTCTCCAGGTAGTAGTTGGTACCACATTAGCGTATTGCCAATTTGACATCCAGCCGTGAAATATCTTTTTTCCATCATCTGTTTCCGTATTTGAATAGGTGACTCCAGCGTAATTATCTTTTCCATAGTCGACCCAAAAATCGTGGTATTCATTCATGGAAGCAGCAAATCGATCATTTACAGTAAAATTTTGACCATCAAAATCACCAACAAAATACTGAGTGGCGCTACCTCCGCTGGGACCACCTGGGTTTATGCTTACAAACAAAACCCATTTTGATTGCTCAGTTCCAAGAATAGGAAGTTGTATTAAATCGGGACATTCCCATACACCATCATGATTGCCAATGTCTTGACCAAAGGAAGATAGATATGTCCACTTTTTTAAATCTTTTGATTCATAGAAATAGATAAGTTGGCCTACTGCAAGGGACATAATCCATTTATTTTCATATTCATACCACGTAACCTTTGGATCTCGAAAATCAATAATACCCGGATTGGGTATAACAGGGTTGTGTTGATATTTGGTAAACTGATAACCTTGATCAGTGGAATAGGCGATACTTTGTGTTTGGTAATCATTTCTGCCGGCATCTTGACCTTCGTGGCTGTGATTGGTATAAATTGCAACAATAGGCTTCTGAGCGTCACCAAATCCACTTGTATTATGGTGGTCAACTATTGCACTTCCAGAAAAAATAGTTCCTAGACTATCGGGATAAATTGCGATTTCGTGTTCTTCCCATACCAGTAAATCTTTACTAGTGGCATGACCCCAATGCATAGGCCCCCAGACATTATCGAAAGGATTATGCTGAAAATAAAGATGATAAACACCATCATAGTAAAACATGCCATTGGGGTCATTCATCCAATTTTTTTTGGGTGAAAAATGATAAACTGGACGATGATATTGTTCATCTTTAGCTAATTCCTGATCTGATGCTCTGGTTTGGGCATTACAAAATGGCCCCAATATCATTAATATACCAAAAGAGAATAGGTTGATTTCCTTAATAAAATATGATGTTATCATGGGGAATTAAGGTTTTGGACTATTGGTTTTGCGCTCAAGTTTTTTGCTCAGTATTTCGAGTGGAATTCCTTTGGTTTCTGGCATAACCCAAATGACAAACAACAACTGTAAAAACATCATACCAGCGAAAATTGAAAATACTAATCCTGGTCCAATACTAGTAAACAAGAAGGGAATAAGCGATGGGATAATCCATGCCAATATCCAATGTACAGATGATCCGAAAGATTGTCCAATATCGCGTAATAAGTTGGGGAATATTTCTGAAATATATACCCAAATAACAGTGCCTTGGCCGATAGCATGTGCAGCGATAAAGAGAAAGAAAAATGGTGGAAGTAGAGAACCTTTCCATTGAATCAAAAAGGTTGCTGATACCAGGGATAGTGAAATGACATAGCCAATGGATCCTAGGAAGAGAAGTTTTTTTCTTCCATAGCGATCAATTAGAACAATTCCTAGTAGAGTGAATAACAAGTTGACTAGTCCTACACCAACACTAGAAAAGAGTGCTGACTCTTCGCCTAGTCCACCTGCTTCAAAAATCCTAGGCGCATAATATAAAAAGGCATTGATTCCAGAAAGTTGGTTGAAGAAAGCAATAAAAAATGTTAACATCAAGGCAAATCTATATTTCTTATTAAATATCGCTGATATTTTGTTTATTGATTTGTTGGTTTCGGATTGAATATTGTTGATTAGGTCGTTTATATCTTTCGTAGGATCAACTATGGTCAAGACCTTTTTAGCTTCAGGAATTCTGTTTTTAGTGATAAGCCATCTTGGGCTTTTGGGTATTTTGAAAACCAAAATAGAATATATCAGTGCGGGAATTGCTTCGATACCTATCATTATTCTCCAAGCGTTTGGCGATATGTAGAGGCGACTGATGAGGTAGTTGGATAAAAAGGCAATTAGGATGCCAAAGACGATATTAAATTGGTATAGCCCTACCAATCTGCCGCGAAATTTTGGGGGAGAGATTTCAGAAATATATACTGGAGCAGCAATTGTAGAAGCCCCTACTCCTAGTCCGCCGATGAAACGAAACAATCCAAATAGGTAGGGATTATTTGCTGAGGCTGAACCAATTGCAGACAACACATAGAGTATGCCGATTAAAATCAGAGTTTCTTTTCGTCCGATTTTGTTAGTAGGGATACTTCCGAGAAGGGCACCAATCACTGTTCCAAAGAGGGCAGAGCCCATTATCCAGAAGCCGTGAAATTGATCACTTGAACCCCAAAGATTTTGGAGTGTTTGGTCGGCCCCGGAAATCACCACTGTATCAAACCCAAATAGAAAACCTGCTAGTGCAGACACCATTGACCAAAACCATATTTTTTGTTTCATACAAAATTCATAAGACTACTAATATAACAATCTGGCTCTAATCACTTTATTGTGGATTAGAGGCGGTTTTTTTTTACCCGCGACTATATGCATTTTGCTTTTAAAAGGCAAAATACTCATTTTTACGCTTCATAGTCGGTTGCCCGGGACCGCCTTTGGCAATCTTAGGTCTTATACAAACTCCACGTACATATTGAATGTCCCCTATCCCGAGGGTCCATATGTTTATAGCAG
>MPMN01000035.1 GCA_002238525.1 Flavobacteriaceae bacterium bin25 | reverse complement strand
TAATTCCTTTAAACCGTATTGAGCGTATATACTCATCCAACTATAAATAGTTCTACGGCAAACCTTAAGCCAGGGGACCAAGTCCTTAGTGTAAGTCACTTTCCCTTGTTTTACCAACAGAAGCATCATAACTCTACTTTTATTGGTGAGGGTCTTTTGCTTAGATATGAGCTTCTTCAGTTCATCCTCACTCTCTTTTACTTGTATATCTATTTGTTTGGCCATATAGAAAATGTATAAATTAATTGTGTAATATATGTGTATATATCGGGTTAGTTCACTCTCAGCTTCTTTTAGTTATAGGTCAACATGTTTAACTACATCGCAAATATATAAATTAAATGAGCAATATAATAGTATATATGGTATAATTTGTGATATCAGTAAATGGAGTCCATGAAGATCGATTGAAAATCATTATGCAACTTTATCATAATATATATTATATTTGTTAAATACATGTCTTGGATAAGAAGTTGGGGATGAGCAATTCACTAAACATTTGGTATATATGTTTATGATTAATAGGATATGTTATAGGTAATTTTTTCATATGTCTAGTGCTTATTTATAGTTTATTATGAGAAATATCTAATTTTCACCCCACCAATACCAATCGAGAAGAATTACAATACCATCAGATTACAAGTATTATGGGGTGTTCAAAGGAAAGCAATATCAAGAAAGCGTAAAAAAGTAGTGCGTAGTATATTTTATAAATCCAAAAATGATGATTAACAACTACTTACAAGATAAAATGATAAGCTTGCACATGGAATCATTTTCTATTTTGTGAATCAACGATGATAGTAACCGGACCATCATTGATTAATGAAACTTTCATATCTGCACCAAATTCTCCATAGAACACCTTGCCAGGCAACGCACTTTCGGCCATGGAGATGAAATGTTCAAACAATGGTATAGCTTGACTAGGATTTGCTGCTTCAATAAAAGAAAGCCTGTTACCTTTTTTAGTTGAAGCCATGAGAGTGAATTGACTAATAATCAATAAATCCCCTCCAACATCCAATAATGAAAGATTCATTTTGTTTTCTACATCACTAAAAATTCGCATCTGCAATAATTTTCTCAATAGCCACTCAACATCCCTATTATCATCCCTATGTTCAATACCTAAAAAAACTACCAACCCCATACCAATAGAACGAGTCTCTACATTATTTATAACGACAGACCCCCTAATCACTCTTTGAATAACTATACGCATTTTATCTATATCTTGAATCCGGTTGCAACATGCTTAAATAGCTATCGTATCTAGACTGAGCAATTTCCCCCATTTCCATATAATCCAATACACCACAATTTGGCTCATCTATATGATTACAATCAGAATAAGTGCAAAGATGACTCACTTTGATAAATTCGGGAAATAAGTGTTTTATTTTTTCTGTAGGAATATCTATTAAACCCAATCCTTTAATTCCTGGTGTATCAATTATTCGAATTTTCTGGTTGATATCAATTATTTGTGCCCTCCTTGTGGTATGACGCCCAACTGATGTTCGAGCAGTCAAATTGCTGGTCTTTAGATCTAAGGTTTTGTCTAAACAATTGATGATAGAAGTTTTACCAACTCCGCTATTTCCTACAAATAAATTTAGTTTATTGTTCATAGAGTGTTTTAACTTGTCTATGTTCCGGTATGATATTGTAGATATATTGAAAACAGGGTAACCGATGTTCCGGTAAACAGTCTTTAGTCTCTCAATAGTCTTTAGTTGCTCCGAATTATACAAATCCATCTTATTGAAAACCAAACATCCTAAAATATTTTGAAACTCAAGGGTAACTAGAAACCGATCTATAAATTGGATGTGGGTTCTGGGGTATTCTAAGGTGACAACCAACAAAGCTTGATCAATATTGGAGGCCAGTATTTGTCTCTTATTGGAATGTTGAGTAGATTTTCGATGAAGATAGTTGTTTCGTGGGTGGATTTCTTGGATAATGCCGGATAAGACCTTATCGTCCTCTATTGTAGAAATAGAAACACTATCACCAACTGAAATCGGGTTTGTACTCCCATGATCGTCTAACCGAATCCGTCCCCTTAAAACACATTTATATAGTCCATGCTCAGTTTTTACCCAATACTGTTTTCCCATTGAACTATAGACTGTCCCTTGTAACATTTCAAAGTCAAATTAACTTGATTTTTTATCATCAAAGCCCGAATTGAGCCTAATGAATCTATATTTTTACAAAAAAAATTATTGGTGAGTCAAAAAGTTCTTCTGGCGATCCTAGATGGGTGGGGTATCGCGCCAGATAAAGAAGTATCAGGGGTTGATTTGGCCAATACCCCTTTTATCGACAGTCTTTATGACCAATACCCTCACGCCTACCTACGTACAGATGGTCCACATGTGGGGTTACCTCAAGGACAAATGGGTAATAGCGAAGTAGGTCATATGAATTTAGGTGCTGGAAGAATTGTCTATCAAGATCTGGCCAAAATTTCACTTGAGGTAAAAAACAATACCCTTCAAGAAAATAAAGTATTAACTCAAAGCATCCAACAGGCTAAAAAAACACAAAAAACTATTCATCTATTGGGACTTTTGTCCGACGGCGGTGTGCATTCTCATATCGAACATCTGGAGGGTTTGATAGATGTAATAACCAAGAACGATCATCATAAAGTCTTGGTACACGCTTTTACTGATGGTAGAGATGTCGATCCCAAATCAGGAGTAGATTTTTTAGATCGAATTATTAGATACATGAAAAAATCTACCGGACAACTCGGGTCTGTTATTGGGAGATATTATGCTATGGATAGAGATAATCGCTGGGAACGTATAAAAAAAGCCTATGATTTACTAGTACAAGGGAAAGGGATAGCTACAAAAAATATCTTGGAAACCGTAAAAGAACAATATCGAAAGGGCATTACAGATGAATTTATGCCCCCAATTTTCCCACTAGACCAAGACGGGAAACCCCATGGAACTATTCGTCCAGGTGATGTGGTATTGTTTTTCAACTTCAGAACAGATAGAGGTAGAGAATTAACCAAAGCATTATCCCAAAAATCAATTCCCCAGTACAGTCTCAATCCACTAGATTTATACTTTGTTACTTTAACCAATTATGACGATTCATTCAATGATATCAAGATTCTATTTGACCGAGAAGATATAAAGCAAACCCTAGGAGAAGTACTTTCAAAGGAAGGCAAGACACAACTTCGAATTGCCGAAACAGAAAAATATCCCCACGTCACCTATTTTTTTAATGGCGGGAGAGAAACACCATTTGAAAAAGAAGAAAGAATAATTTGTCCCTCCCCAAAAGTAGCCACTTATGATCAAAGACCCCAGATGAGTGCATATGAGGTCAGAGACAAACTTATCAAACACATCAAAATCCATCACCCCGATTTTATTTGCCTCAATTTTGCCAATCCAGATATGGTGGGACATACCGGAATTTTAAATGCTACAATTCAAGCATGCCAAGTAGTAGACTCTTGTTTAAAACAAGTGGTTAAAGCTGCTTTGAATCATGATTACATCTGTCTTATTCTGGCTGACCATGGGAATGCTGAAACCATGAAAAACAAAGACGGGTCTCCTCATACATCGCATACGACAAATCCTGTACCTTTGATATTGGTTGATCCCTTAAAACGAAAAATCAAAAATGGTATTTTAGGCGATATTGCCCCTACCGTATTGGATTTGATGGATATAAGAAAACCAAAGTCAATGGACAGACACTCTCTAATTATCTAAATATGAAATATCTATTCCCCTCAACTATACTGCTCATGGGATTGTTCTGTATAAATTGCAAACTAGGAATGAGCCAGAACAAAGAACTAAAACCACTGGAGGCTACCCAGATGATAACCTCCGAGAACGATACCATACTCGTTGGTCAAATCAACCGGAAAAACCTCGAACTAAACCCTACTTATAATCTATGGTATAAAAAATCCTACGATCGGTATAGGATACCCGAAAATTGGACATCAAAACATAAATTTTTGGCTCAAGGATTAACCGCTAAATTATTTATCGGAACATGGTGTCCAGATACCCATAGAGAATTGGGTTCTATGATCAAGATCTTGGATTCATTGGGTATAAACCACCAAAAAATCGAAATGTATGCCCTAACCGAAGAAAAAAATAGCCCAAGTGGAATCGAAAAGAATTACGAGGTTCTTCATGTCCCCACACTCATTATTTTTGATAAGGATAAGGAACTGAACCGAATAGTAGAGTTTCCCGTACAAAGCCTCGCCCAAGATCTTTCACTGATTCTTAATAGACAGCCATATCAACATGCCTATTTTGGCTTTTAAATGATGAAAGTTGATTAAGCTTAAATCATTAGAGGAAATCGAATTAATTCGTCAAAGTGCACAGCTAGTGTCCCGAACTTTGGGGATCATTTCCAAAAAGGTCGTCGCCGGAGCAACAGGCCTTGAATTGGATCGACTTGCAGAAGAATTTATAAGAGATAATGGTGGAAAACCTGGGTTTAAAGGGTTGTATGGTTTTCCCAATACTTTGTGTATTAGCCCCAACAATGTGGTTGTCCATGGGATTCCTAATGATATCCCCTTTGAACAAGGCGATGTTATTTCCATTGATTGTGGAGTATTGATGGATGGCTTTTATGGAGATCATGCATATACTTTTGAAATTGGAGAAGTATCTCCCGATAAAAAAAAACTTCTCAAAATCACAAAAGAGTCCCTCTATTTGGGTATTTCAAAATTTGTTTATGGCAATAAGGTTGGAGATATTTCATACGCGATTCAACATCACAATACCATCAGTGGATATGGAATTGTAAGAGATTTGGTGGGACATGGATTGGGAAGAAAGCTTCATGAAGAGCCACAAGTTCCCAACTATGGCAAAAGAGGTTATGGAAAAAAACTCTTAAATGGTATGGTCTTAGCCATAGAACCTATGATCAATTTAGGTGGATTTCAGGTGTTTATGGGAAAGGATAATTCCACGATATACACAATAGACGGATCGATAAGTGCTCATTTTGAGCATAATGTAGCACTGGTAAACAACAAACCCTTGTTATTGTCTACTTTCGATTTTATCTATGAAGAATTAGGGATAGTTTCAAATGAAGAAGATCCCTATAAAGTGATGGCAAACATCTAGTCATGTGAGGTGGATTCTGTATGTTTTCCCAAGAGTATTTCTCTTAAAGATAGGACAGATTATTCGCCCCATTTTAAGGATTATTTATAGGGGTAGTAACTATATTGATCCAATTGATTCTAGTAGCTATCGAACTTTTTTGGTCTATGGATATGGAAAAAATTTTAGAAAAAATGCCCTCTGTCCAGGCACCTTATCTTTAGAACGCCATCGATTGCTATGGCTTTATTTGCGGGATGGTACCAATCTCTTAAAAAGAAAACTAAAGGTTTTGCACTTTGCACCAGCACAGCCCTTATTGAGACAATTCAAGAGGTTAAACAACTGGGATTACATTACTACAGATTTAGAAAGCCCTCTTGTAGACATAAAAGCCAATATTTATGATTTGCCTTTCAAAGATGAGTCTTTTGATCTCGTGATTTGTAATCATGTTTTGGAACATATTCAAGATGATTATCGTGCCATCAAAGAACTTTTTAGGATATTAAAATTTAAAGGAGAATTAATTGCTATGGTTCCTCTGAGTCTAGCCCGGACCAAAACCTATGAAAATTCCGAAATCAAGTCAAAAAAACTAAGAAAAATACATTTTGGACAATACGATCATGTGCGCATCTATGGACTTGACTATAAAAATCGACTAGAGCGGGTGGGATTTGAAGTAGAATTAATTCCTTATGGAAAGAATTTGAGTAAAAAAGAACAAGAAATTTTCCGAATCAATAGAAATGAACTCATTCCAGTAGCCAAAAAGCACTAAGAAGGTCATTCAATAATTCAAAAACAATTTGAAATGGAATCGTATAGGACGATTATTTTCCAAAACCCGTGCTTTGATGCAATATGGTTTGGTTATCTTCTCCCGAGAGAATCCATAGGGCTTCAACATCATCCTCATTGGCTACCAATTCCTTGCCTTTATCGATCGGCATAACCATCAAGGCAGTCGCTAACGCGTCAGCTTTTATGCAAGTATTTGCAGTAACCGATACACTCAATAAATTCGAAGGTTTTAATTCACCTGTGATGGGATTTACAATATGAGTGTATTCTTCTCCAGTTAAGGAGTCTATAAGAAATTTTCTATAATTCCCAGAAGTAGCTTGAGCCTTGTCCTTCAATTCAACTACCCTCAAAATTTTTGGAAGAGAATCCACAATGGGATTTTCAATGCCTATACTCCAGGGTTTATTGGATTCTGGGTTGTGTCCTCTCACCAATACTTCACCGCCTATTTCAATGAGAAAATTATCCGTCTTTTTGTTGGTGAAGTATAACCCGATTAGATCTATGGCATATCCCTTAGCAATGGCATTAAAATCTAACGAAACTTCGGCATACTGCTTGGTGAGTACTTTATTTTCAAGTTTTACTTTATCTAAACCAATGAATCGTTTTAAGGAGTCTAAATGCTCATAGTTGATTGGCACATATCCATCGGAACCAAACCCATAAGCATCAACTAATGGCCCTACTGTGGGATCAAAATATCCATCTGTTTTGGTCCAAATTTCTTCTGAAACCCGAAAAACTGTCTCAAAATGCTCATCAACTCTTAGGGAGGTATTATCCCTATTGAACCTAGAAATCAATGATGAAGGTAAATAGGTGGACATGGAATTATTTATAACCGAAAAAATCGAATCCAACCCATTGCTTGTTTTTTCAGAATTGAGCGTCTTCGAAGCATACTTTACATGATATTTTGTCCCTAGGGCATACCCCTCCAATACTTCCAGCTTGTCATGGTTGGCACAGCCTATAAAAAGCAATAGACAGAAAAGGAACTTAAAAATGTATTTCCATAGATGTTTAATTAGTAAAGTCGGGTAAAAAATTGAACTATAAAGGATTGAAGAGAAATTCATCTCAAAGATTTGTTTACAATATGGAGATAGAAAAAATATGTATGGTTTATACCAAGATTAAATTGCTCTCGTGGATTTTATAATTCCTTTAGAACATCATCAATAACCGAATATCTCTTGGAGACTCAATTGGGTGGGCTTCCCATATTGGGCTAAATTTTCCAAATCGATATTCTCTTTGTTTCCAATCAAAGTAATGTTGTGCTGTTTGTTGGAAATATTTTCTTTCTGAAAAGCAACGAGATCCTCAAAAGCCATTGTTTTAACCATCTGATAAATCAATTCCCAGCGGTCAGATTCAAGTCCCCTATCTTGATGAGAGATGTAGCTGTCCAGTACTGCGGAATTGGAAATTCTCTGGCTTTCAATTTGGCTCAATATGGCATCTTTTGCCACATTGAACCCTTGGACTGATGAAATGGGCGTATTGATTAGATTAAAAACTGAAAATAACGCCTCGGGCTGTTTGTCTGATTGGATCCCCACATAGGAATACATATAATCATGGAGATGATCTATAGAAGCCTGACTGTAGTATGAGGAAACACTATATGCAAGCCCTTGAGCTTCTCTGATTTCCTGAAAAACTAAAGCCGAAAAGTATTCATTGAACAATTCTAACGAAGGCGACTTCCGGTGGTCAAATAAATCTAGTTTGGCAATCAGATTAATTTCCGACTGGACCATGTCGAAGTGAGTCCAATAAACTTGTGGTGAATCAAAGCTTAGCTGGGGGTATTCTTTTAGTTCATTGAGTTCTTTTGAACCTGCTCCGCCAGGATGGTGGGTCTTGAGGAGTTTAGAAAGTTGGTTTTCCTTTGAAGGACCATAATATAGTATCCGATGCGGATAAAGAGGCATCTCGGTAAGCAATGTGGTGAGTTCTTCTATGGTGACACTTTTTAATTCATCAGAGGAAACAATGTCGGTTTGGGGATTTACCGGACCATAAATAGCATAATTTCGGAGACGATTAAATACACTGTTTTTGTCCTTTTTGGCATCGGCACGCCCTTTTATAATCCTTTCAATGAGCAAATCCAAAGCTTCTTGGTCCCCCACAGGTTGCTGCAGCAGTTCTTCAAATAGTTTGAGTGAGGCTTCGAAATTTTCATCCAGTCCACTAAGAGTGATATAGGTTCTATTTCCTTGTGATGAAGTTGATACCCAATAGCTACTACCTAATCTATAAAATTCTTTTTGGAGTTGTTCGGGGGTATAATTTGGAGTACCAAGGATATTTAAAAAATCATTGGTAATAAGACTGATTCTCTTATCAAGATTTTTATGGAAATCAAATAGAAAAGTTAATTCAAAAAGATTATTGGTTGCATTTTCTTTGGAGATTACTTCTATATTTTCTATTTGATAAAAGTCTAACTCCTGTTCAAAGTCCAAAAATTTTGGTTCGATTTTGCCCACCTCTTTATCCAATAAATTCTGGTAGAACGATGATTGCTCTTCGGTATTTGTTAAGACTTTTGTAATTGAGGGCTTAACTACTTTCTTGGCATTGGGATCTGTTCCCGTACGTTTATATACAAGTGCATAGTTTTCAGTGTAGTGGGCATTGGCGAATTCGACCAAATCATCTTTGGTGATTTCTGACAAACGATCAAAAAAGCTGACCATATGTGTCCAGGGAGTAGAGCTAGTGAATGCCATCACCATCTGATCTGTCCTATAATAATTAGCAAAATTGACATTTTGATCATCCTCCAATTGAGATTTTTTTAAATCATTGATAACCGCTTCTATAAGCCAGGGATCGAATGCACCTTTTTTGATTTTTTCTATTTCTCCCAGCAGCAATTCCTTTACTTGGTCTAAGGTTTGTCCCTCCTTTGGGGTTCCATAGATTCTATGCACCGAGTAATCGTTGCTTTCGCTGATATAAGAACCGGCTCCAAGTACTTTTTGTTCTTGAATGAGATTCAGGTCTATAAACCCAGCCTCCCCATTGGATAGCAACATATCGACGAGCACCAATTTCAGATAATCATCGCTACCATATCCATCAAATCTAAAACCTAAGTCAATTCTTTCGGCATCGGGTCCATAGACCGTAGTTTTCCTGGGATGCTCAATAGGATCTTCTTCTATGGGTTTCCAATCTGGGACACCAGCGCTTGATTTCCATTGTCCAAAATGCGATTCGATCGATTCCATCACCTCTTTATATTTGATGTCTCCACTTATGCAAATAGCAACATTATTGGGCTTATAATAGGTTTCAAAATATTTTTTTATCTCTGTAATGGAAGGATTTTTGAGATGCTCTATGGTACCAATGACTGTTTGAGTACCATAGGGATGTTGCTCAAATAAAAGAGAATTTATTGCTTCATAAACCTTCCAATTATCGTTATCTAAGGATCTATTTTTCTCTTCGTAAACCGTTTCTAGTTCAGTATGAAACAACCTATTGATGATTTCTTTGAATCGCAAACCCTCTATTTCAATGAGACGTCCTAGTTCATTCGAGGGAACATCTACGATGTAAACCGTCCTATCTTGAGTGGTATAGGCATTCAAATACTTACCTCCTATGGCAGAAATCATCTTATCATATTCATTGGCAATAGCATATTCAGATGCCCGATATGACAACTCATCAATTTTTTCGTAATGCTTTATTCTCTCTATACTGTCATCAATTTTTGCATACTGCTCAAAAAAGACTTCTATTGAGTCCAATAAGATTTTTTCTTTTTGATAATCCTTGGTTCCAAAGTGACTGGTTCCTTTGAACATCATGTGTTCCAAATAATGTGCAAGACCGGTATTTTCTGATGGATCATTTTTTCCTCCAGCTTTGACAGCGATGGATACCTGGGCTCTTGGAGATGCCTTATAATCAGATAAATAGACTGTTAATCCGTTGTCTAGGGTATAAATTCGGGTATTGGTAGGGTCATTAGTCACATACCTGTAGATGTAACCATCTTTAGAGGTGGTTTTGAAAGTGTATTTTTCATTTGAGCAAAAGCTGAAAAAGAGCAAATGACTCAATAGAATGGTGGATAGAATTCTCATCGTTTTAAATTAGAGTGTTTCAAAGTTATTCTTAATTGCCATAAACTATCAAGATAATTTCGATTTTGGAAATGATAAATCCTCCAATGGATAATCTTCATAATATACCATGAAAGCTAGTTCAAGAATCTAAGTCAAGCAGAACAGAATTCAAGATGACCAACCCAACCAACTGAAAACCAGCCAAAATGTATCCTGATAACAAACCTGAATTCCCAGTCCTAACTTCAAATTAGGGATAGTTTGGGTATTGGGATTAGCCTCCGAAATCGTCGAATCGAATATTTTCTTGTGGCACACCAAAATCTTCAGCCATTTTTTGGACTGCTACATTCATCAGCGGGGGTCCACAAAAATAGACCTCAATATCTTCTGGAGATTCATGTTTTGACAGATAATGATCAATAACTACTTGATGAACAAATCCTATGAAGCCATCTCCTTTATCATCATCTAAGGAATCCTTTACTACCCAATTATCTTCTTCTGTCGGCTCTGAAAGGGCTACGTAGAATTTAAAATTGGGAAAATCTCGCTCAAGAGCTCTAAAATGCTCAATATAGAATAATTCGCGTTTGGATCTTCCTCCATACCAAAAGGTTACTGTTCGATTGGTCTTAAGGGTTCGAAACAAATGATAAAGGTGCGAACGCATCGGTGCCATTCCTGCACCTCCACCGACATAGAGCATCTCAGCATCTGATTCATTGATAAAAAATTCTCCAAAAGGACCAGAAATTGTTACCGTATCTCCTTGGTTTAAACTAAAAATATAGGAGGAAGCGATGCCAGGATTTACAGGTTTCCATGCACCTCTGGAAGTATCCAAAGGAGGAGTCGCGATGCGGACATTGAGCATGATCTCTTGCCCTTCGGCAGGATATGAGGCCATAGAATAGGCTCTTTCTGCTTCTGAAGCATTTTTCATTTTCAAATCCCATAGTTTGAATTTGTCCCATTCCAGAAGGAACTTTTCTTTATCTTCTGGATGCTCCTGAGGATGAGCAGAAATATCAATGTTCTGGTAATCAATTTCACATCTTGGAACTTCCAATTGTATATATCCGCCGGCTTTATAATTCATTTCTTCTGGGATTTCCACAATTAGCTCTTTGATAAAAGAAGCCACATTATAATTGCTTTTCACTACTGCTTTCCATTTTTTGATTCCAAAAACTTCATCAGGAACTTGGATTTTCATATCCTCTTTAACTTTTACCTGACAACCTAGGCGCCATCCTTCGCTGATTTCTTTTCGAGAAAAATGAGGTTTTTCTGTTGGGAGAATTTCTCCACCTCCATCGAATATTTGACATCGGCATTGGACGCATGTACCTCCTCCTCCGCAGGCTGAGGGGAGAAAAATTTTGGCATTACTAAGAGTAGTTAAAAGGGTGTTGCCGGAGGAAACCTCTATATTTTTTTCGTCATTGATAACCAGCTGAACGGGTCCAGAAGGGAGCATTTTTTGTTTGACTACCAACAGCATTCCAACGAGTAAAAAGACTACAAAAGCAAAAACCAGAACACTGGCTAGAATAACAGTAATGTCCATTGTTGTTTATTTATAATTTGACGCCCATAAAACTCATAAAGCCGATAGCCATCAGGCCAGTGACAATAAAGGTGATACCTAGTCCCCGAAGCGGGTCTGGGATATTGGAATAGGTAATCTTTTCTCTGATAGAAGCAATGGCCAAAATGGCCAGAAAGAAACCTACTCCTGAACCAATACCATAAACACCGGATTCAAAGACCGAGATAAAGGCTTTTTGTTGCATGAATAAGGAACCTCCTAAAATGGCACAATTCACTGCGATTAGGGGAAGAAAAATACCGAGAGCCCCATAAAGAGCTGGAGCAAATTTTTCTACGATCATTTCAACTAATTGAACCATAGATGCAATCACGGCAATAAAAACGATAAAGCTCAAAAAGCTCAAATCAAGAGATGCATATTGCGGTCCTAACCAAGCTAGTGCTCCTTCTTGCAGAAGATAGGTATCCAAAAGATAATTTATGGGTACGGTAATTCCCAAGACAAAAATCACTGCAGCACCTAGTCCTACAGCGGTCTTGACTGTTTTAGAAACGGCCAGATAGGAGCACATACCCAAAAAATAGGCAAACACCATATTCTCAATGAAAATGCTTTTAACAAATAAATTGACATATTGTTCAATCATAAGAATTGCTGTTTTAGTATTCTTCTACTAATTTTCTATTTCTAGATCGCTGTACCCAGATGATTATCCCCACAGTAATCAGGGCCATCGGTGAAAATAGCATAAATCCGTTATTTTCATAGCCCAGAATATAAATTGAATCAGGAATAACCTGAACTCCCATCAGATTTCCTGAACCGAATAATTCTCTAAAGAAAGCGACCATAATCAGAATCAAACCATAACCCAGGGCATTTCCAACTCCGTCGAGAAAGGAACGCCAAACTCCATTACCTAGGGCAAAAGCCTCCAATCGTCCCATGACGATACAATTGGTGATGATCAAACCGATGAAGATGGAGAGTTCTTTACTCACATCATAAGCAAAAGCGCGGAGAATTTGATCTACCAGGATTACCATAGTAGCCACTACCACTAGCTGCACGATAATTCGGATTCGGGAAGGGATGAGATTTCTAAAGATGGATATGATTACATTGCTTGCGGCCATTACACCAACTACAGAGATTGCCATAACCACAGCAGGTCTTAATTGAACTGTAATAGCTAGGGCAGAACATATGCCCAACACTTGGACTGTAATGGGATTATCATCATCCAGGGGATCAACCAAGAGTTTCCTATCGGCTGATGAAAGCAGAGACTTGGGTTTAAGATTTTTAGTTATAAAGAATACGTAGGGTTTTTTATTCATTTAGGTTATTAAAGTATGGTAAATAGTGTTGCATTCGTTCGGTGATCATATCGCTTAGGCCATCACCTGTGATGGTAGCTCCAGAGATGGCATCGACTTGGTGATCGGACTTGTCGGTATTGCCAGGATCATTATTTGTTTTGGTTAGTTTGATCCCTTGGAACTCTCCTTGTTCGTCAAACAGCACTTCGTCATCAAATTGTTCCATAAACCAGGTTTGGGTTATTTCGGCACCGAGCCCGGCTGTTTCTGCTTGGTGATCAAATACAGCACCTTTTAGGGTTCTCCGATCATCCTTCAATGCGATATATCCCCAAATGGCATCCCATAGTCCTGATCCCCTTAGTGGAATTATATAATACGTATCGTCCTCTACGACTCCCTTAAATAGGGGAAATCTCTGTTGGTCTACAGATTTTTTTATTTCAGTAGCTAGATTGATTTGGAACGCATCAACTGCTTGGTCGATCTGTCCATCCTTAGTGAGAGAAAGTTGTTCGATGATGTACTGATCATAGAGAATCTCAGCTTCTGGTCTACTAGTTTCAATTCCAATAGTTGAGAGAATATTCTGCATCTTTTCCTGACGAATATTCACATCTTGTTTGTCTTTTAATGAACTAGCTGCAAAGGCTAATGTTGCAGCCACCACAACTACCATCGCTGAGGCAAAGAAAAAGGTATAAGAATTGGTTTCTGTATTTACTTTACCCATTTGCTTTTGCTAATTGCCATCGTCTCTTTCTTTTTCTTATGTTGGCACTGACCACATAATGATCTATTGTTGGTGCAAAAACATTCATCAACAAGATAGCCAGCATAACTCCTTCTGGATAGGCCGGATTAAAGACCCTTATCAAGATACAAAAAATTCCCACTAAAACACCATAAATCCATTTTCCTTTTGTTGTCTGAGCTGCTGAAACGGGATCTGTGGCCATAAAAACAACTCCAAAAGCAAATCCGCCAACGACCAGGTGCAAATAAAAGGGAAATGACATCAAGGCATTCACCCCGAGGAGGTTAAATATCAACCCCGTAAAGGCACCACCAATCAAACACCCCAGCATAATTCTCCAGCTACCAACACCGGCAAAAATCAATATAAATGCTCCTATCAGGGCCATCAACGTTGAGGTTTCGGCGATGGATCCTGGGACAACTCCGACAAACATATCCCACCAGCTGTACTGAATACTGGGGTTATTGGCTGCCAAGGTGCCCAAAATTGTTTCCCCAGAAATCGCATCAATGGTGGATGCATCGGCAACCCATACTTTATCCCCTGACATGTATGTGGGGTAGGCAAAAAATGCAAAGGCACGAGCAGTGAGGGCTGGGTTTAAGATATTCATTCCTGTACCGCCGAAAGCTTCTTTTGCTATAATCACTGCGAAGGCTACTGATACTCCGACCATCCAAAGGGGTATATCGACCGGCATGATCATGGGGATAAGCAATCCAGTTACCAGGTATCCTTCGTTTACTTCATGACCTCGGTAGATTGCGAATCCGAATTCGATGGCAAGGCCAACGGCATACGAAACGGCAATCATGGGAAATATTCGGGTGAACCCAAACCCAAAGGATTCAAATAAGGAAACCGATTCACCCAACTGGGAGTAATGCTGAAAGCCGGTATTCCACATACCGAATAAAAGTGCTGGAACCAGCGAAATGATGACCGTGATCATGGTTCTTTTTAGATCAACGGCATCTCGGATGTGTGCTCCTGATTTGGTCACAACATTTGGCACAAACAAAAAGGTATCAAAAGCATTGACGGCGGGGACAAATTTTTTGAGATTACTTGAGTATCTCAAATCGTTCTTGAGAGAATCAATGGTATGTCTAAGTTTATTTTTCACTGGTATCTATCCGACTTCTTTGATCATTAATTCAAGACCAGATTTGATTATTTCTTGAGCTTCCAATTTTGAACTATTGGTAAAATCAATCAGTCCAAAATCTTCTGGAACTACTTCGAAAATACCTAGTGCTTCCATTTTTTCTATATCTTCAACCATACAGGCCTTAATCAGCTGTAAGGGATAAATATCCATGGGGAATACTTTTTCCATTTCTCCGGTAACCACTAGGGCTCTTTCTTCGCCATTGAGGTTGGTATTGACTTCTACTGGTTTATTACCTCTTTTGAGCCAGTTGAATGAGGTTCTTGAAGTGCTTAGCACGGAATTATCTTTGAAAGGCAGCCAACCGAACATTCGGTATTGATTTCCTTCGGGGATAACACTTATCAGGTTGTTTAGATACCCTATATGGTCCTGATCGTCTACAAATTCTCCTGTTAGCAAGTCTCCGTTGATGTATCTATTGTCTTGGTTCATATTGACTTTTGCCTCTTGTAACAAATGCAACAGTTCGTGGCCAATAGTCACTTTAAAATACTTTGGATCTCCAACGCCATTACCTGCGACGGCAATTGTGCGGCGGGCTGTAAATTCTCCTGTGGCGAATGATTCTCCGATATTGGCTATGTCTTCGGGGTTGATTGTCCAGATGTATTCTCCATAGTTCAGGGGGTCTATTTTATTGATATGGACGCTTGAATTTCCTGCCGGGTGGGGACCTGAAACCCCAAAAAAAGTTGCTCCTTTTATAGATTTTAGTTCTCCTTGATAGCCGGAGGGAAATCCAAGGTAGATTATATCGGTGAGTTTGGAAAGCACTTCTATACCACGTTGGAAATCCTGAATTTTGTCTTTTAGGATAAAATCAAAGTCTACCCCAAGCGGTCTTTTATCGACAAGTGAAATAAAAATAGATTTGGGCTTTTTTGTTGGGTTGGCAATAATTCCATAGGGGCGTTGAGACAAAAACGGCCATAAGCCTACTTCTAGGAGGAAATCAACAATTTCTTTTCGGGTACATTTTTTTAGATTGGGAATATCGAACTTCAGGGCTTCTTGTTTCTCATCACGGTGAACGATCACATCAAGCACTCTTCTTCTTTTCCCTCTAACTATCTTTTGAACTGTTCCTGATATTGGCGAGACAAACTTTACTTCGGGGTTCCCTTTATCAAAAAAAAGTGGGGTACCTTTTTTGACTTTTGCACCTTCTTTGAGCAACAATTTTGTATTTAGGTAAAAAAAATTCCCGGGCTTGATGGTGTACGTTTCCGAGGGCGGCAATACAACGCTTTTTAATGCCGATCTTCCCTTGATATGAAGATCGGCTCCAGAATTTATTTTTAGGTTGTACCTAAAACTCATCCACTCTCATTGAGGTTTGCAAAGTTAATGATTTAGGGGCAAAAATTCACCCTTTTGATAGTGTAAGTTTATTTAGTTTCCCTACGATTGTTGAGTCCTTTGATTGTAGGTGTGTATTTAATCTAAACTTGGCTTCAAATCTCAATCAAAGTGATCTGTCTATTTTTATTGAATGAAGCAAGTGAAGGTTTTATTTCCTCGTTTATTCCTACTGGAAAATCTCACTTGCTTGTTGCCTGTCATCATATCTCTAACTGCCCTATGCCAATGATAGGTACTGTAATACCATTTACACATTAAAGTTACTCATAGAAAATTTAATGCATAAGTTGTTTAGCCGTAGAGTAAACATATAAACATATTGAGTAAATGTAGTGTTTAAATGGTATTACACCTATATTGATGAGATAAAGGGATTTTGTTATTAATGGTTACAATAGGATGTAACCCCCAGTATTACCTTCCATTAAATCAATAACCCAATCTATTCAAAGGTTGATAAAGGGGGAGGGTGATAATATATATTGATGTAATTTTAGCCAGTTGCTACAACGTTTCATAAATAGTTCACTTTTAAACATTTCATAAATATGGCTAATGGTATTTATCAGGTCCCGGAACCCCAAAATGAGTCAGTGCGTGTTTACGCACCTGGTTCAAAAGAGAGAAAGGAAGCTCAAAAAGTATACGATGAACTTTATGAACAAAGTATAGAAATACCACTTTATATCGGGGGTGAAGAAATTTATACAAGAGACATATCGGTTATAACTCCTCCTCACGAACATCAAAAAAAAATTGGTTCGTTTCATAAGGCCAATCAAAATCAGGTTGAATTGGCTATTAATAGTGCCTTAAAAGCGAAATCACAATGGGCAAATATGGCTTGGGAATCAAGAGCCGCGATATTCCTTAAAGCAGCAGAACTCATTGCAGGTCCTTACCGGAACGAAATCATCGCAACCACGATGCTTTGTCAAAGTAAGACTATTTACCAAGCTGAAATTGATGCAGCCTGTGAACTAATAGATTTTTTGCGGTTCAATGTCTTTTTTATGCAAGAGATTTATAAACAACAGCCAAAATCTACCGCCAAAGTCTGGAACCAATTGTCATATAGACCACTTGAGGGCTTTGTGTACGCTATTAGCCCATTTAATTTTACAGCAATTGCCGGAAATTTATGTTCATCTGTCGCTTTGATGGGCAATACAGTGGTTTGGAAGCCTAGCGACTACCAAGTCTATTCGGCAAACGTAATAATGAAGGTTTTTATAGAAGCCGGATTGCCCGACGGAGTGATAAATATGATATATGGTGATCCCGAAATGATTACCGATACAGTATTGGATTCACCTGATTTTGCTGGAATCCACTTCACCGGATCAACAACAGTCTTTAAGGGAATTTGGAAAAAAATTGGACAAAGGATTCACATTTACAAGTCTTATCCCCGTATCGTCGGTGAAACAGGTGGTAAAGATTTTATTGTAGCTCACCCGAGCGCATCAGTTGAAGCCTTGTCAACGGCAATCATTCGAGGAGGATTTGAGTTCCAAGGTCAAAAGTGTTCAGCAGCTTCAAGAGTATATTTACCACTGTCTTTAGCTGACAAAGTTGTTGAACATATTCTTTCGGAATTAAAGACCATAACGGTGGGCAGTCCAAGGAATTTTAAAAACTTTGTAACTTCTGTAATTCATAAAGGTGCTTATGAACGTTTGAAAAAGGCAATTGAAATGGTGAAAGCAAGCGATGAAGCCAAAATCGTGTGCGGAGGTGGTTATGATAAGAAGGTGGGGTATTTTATTGAACCTACAATTGTGGTAACCAACAACCCAAAATTTAAAACGATGGAAACAGAATTATTCGGCCCCTTGATTACCATATATATATACCAAGACCATCGGTTTGAAGAAACCCTTAAATTAGTGGACACTACTTCACCTTATGCACTTACGGGATCTATTTTTTCACAAGAAAGACTGCCAATACATAAAGCTCTTAAGTTATTGGAAAACAGTGCTGGTAATTTTTATATAAATGATAAACCAACCGGTGCTGTAGTAGGACATCAACCTTTTGGGGGCTCTAGATCTTCTGGGACAAATGACAAAGCTGGTTGGTCTTTGAATCTACTTAGATGGGTTTCTCCTAGACTAATAAAAGAGCCTTTGGTTCCAGATTTAGATTATCGATATCCTTTTTTAGCAGAAGATTAAAGTCCATGGTCCTACTACACATAATGTGAAGTGGAAACCGCTAGTGACAACTACATCCATAACCATTAAATGATTATGATGACTTTTACCCCTCCTCATTCAATGCCAGTAGCCTTTTGTCTAATGGTCTTATGAGAACTCCACATTCGTTCTTTATGTTGTCCCCGCTTCAAAAGCCCATGGTCTCTGCCTATACTGGACACTACAAGGGTAGGGAAACTCACAAAGAATACAATAAAACCTTTGATGGTACTTGTGATCAATTTTCCCTATCAGTATTATCTCAAGTCTTAGAGATCAAACGTCATTGAGCCTTGTTAGGGCTTGACCTTGATGTATTTTGTCAATCCGAGCTTAGAGATTCTTCTTCTATTTTGGATTAAAATGCATGAAAAATGTTACTGAAAGTTGATTTTTTCGTCTGGTTATTATAAGAAAAAATGTGTAAGATGAAAAAAATTGTAATCTTTTTTTTAATTATCCCATTAGTTGGGTTATCTCAGACCATCAATAAACATAGTAAAAAAACAGAGAAAGAGTCGGATGTTTCTGTGACTGTAACCAGAGAGTATGATCAAAAAGGCAACATCATTAAATACGATTCTATTCACATTACCCCGAGGAGAAAAATCCGAATTAAAACCTCAATTAGCGATTCTTTGCCATCCCATATGCAAATCTTACCACCTGATTTTGGCGGTATCATAGATGATTTTGATTTTTTTCACATTGATTCTATTGATTACACTTCGGAGTTTCGTTCTATCTGGGATAAAATGGATATGTGGCCAAAAAATCAAAACCACCGTCAGAAGCTAGACAGTATATTTGAGGTATTACCTTCAGTAGTTCTCGGGAAACTTTCGGATTTAAACCATGATTTTTTCTTTACAGATTCGGAAATAGATAGTTTGACCATTAAAATGAGATCAAAGAAACCTCGGCCAATCATACACAGGATGAATCATAGGGGTCACCATAACAGACACGCTCCTCGAAGTTTTCCTTCTCAACCACGATTTCATGATTTAGATTCATTGATGAGAAAAAACTTAGATCAACTAGAGGATTATATGGAAAGATTTGAAAAAATTCTTGAAGAGTATGAGGGTAATCAGCCCAAGCAAGAAATTTTATAAGTTCGGTTATCGTTGAATCAAAGTTTTAATGCACACGGGGAAAGCCCTAGGTTAATTCCCCCAAGTGTATTTGAAACAAAAGGTATCCGACCTTAGGCATTGGCATTGATTTTTTCTATTTTGCTTACGATTTTGCCGATCTAGTGGGGATATGTACAATTTTTTTTTGGAAAAAAAAATCCTCATCAAAGTGTTCACTTAATCGGTAAATTCTAGTGTCCTTTATTCCAAATAGTTCTTTGGACAAATCACCTCCTTTCCAAAGCCATATACCACAGTGGTCGTTCCCAAGAATTTGGGGTAGAAGATTTTTTTGACTAAGGTTGATAATTTCTGCAGTTTGACCAACCCATCGAGAGATGATGTAATTGACTTTTTGGCTGAACTGTTCAATCCTGGAATGTATAGGAACTACATTATCTAGGTTTAGAGTTTTTGTCATTTGTTCAACGACTTCAATTTTCTTTCTCTTCGATTCAATGAGAAAAAATTGAGTTTTGGGAAAAGCAATAGCCAGAGGCAAACCAGGTAGTCCTCCCCCTGTACCCAAATCAATTACTGAAGAATTTGTTGCGAAATTCATGAACTTCAAAATCGACAAGCTATGAATCAGGTGATGTAGGGCAAAATATCTCATATCTTTTCTTGAAACAAGATTGATCTTCCGGTTCCAGAATCGTAATTCACTTTCAAAATTCTGAAATTGTTCTAGCTGTCCAAAAGAAAACTGATCAAAGTATTGGGGCAACAAATCCATATATGATGCTAAACTAATATATCTGGTTTTTTGAATTAAGTGTGATTTTCAAATCCATTGGAACTTTTTATGAAACTATAGTGTTATCCCCCTTTCTACAAAATCTAATTTTTTTATTTTGCCAGATACAAATTTTCATTACAATGGGCATTTTATCTAAAAGGGTGATTGACTTACCCGAATCAGCAACTTTAGCTATGGCTACAAAAGCTAGAGAACTCAATAGTAAAGGAATTGACATCATCAATCTCAGCATTGGAGAACCGGATTTTAGTACTCCAGATTTTATTAAAAAATCTGCCATTGAATCAATCAACCAAAATTACAATGGGTACACTCCTGTGGATGGGTATCTTGAACTTCGTGAGGCCATATGCCATAAGCTACTAAGAGATAATCAACTTAATTATGCTCCAAACCAAATTGTGGTTTCAACTGGTGCGAAACAATGCATTGCAAATATTATGATCGCTCTTTTAGATCCTGGAGATCAAGTACTCTTGCCCTGCCCTTATTGGGTTTCCTATTCCGCGATGTCTACTTTGAATCAAGCCAATTGGGAATTGATTCCTTCTAGTATTGACTCAGGATATAAGATTTCAGCCGATGATTTATCTAAACAGATTACATCCAAATCAAAAGTAATCATCTTTAATTCTCCAAATAATCCCAGTGGAGCAGTTTATTCTAAAGAAGAATTTCAGAAAATTTCTAAAGTGTTGATAGAAAATTCACATCTATACATTATTTCTGATGAAATATATGAACACATCAATTATGGAGTACCTCATTTTTCACTGGCAAGTGTTCCAGAATTAGCTCATCGAACTATTGTAGTCAATGGACTTTCTAAAGCCTTTGCCATGACGGGTTGGCGATTGGGGTATATGGCAGGTCCAGTAGAGATCGTAGCTGCTTGCAAGAAGATTCAAGGTCAGTTTACCTCAGGGACCAATTGTATTGCCCAAAGAGCAGCTATAACCGCATTGTTACAACCTCCATCAGAAATACAATATATGGTCCAAGCATTTCAAAAAAGAAGGGACTATTTAATAGAGCTATTAAGCAGCATTCCTGGGTTCAAAATCATAAAACCAGAGGGAGCATTTTATCTGTTTCCCGATATATCCGACTATTATGGAACAAAGATCAAAGGAAAAACCTTAAATAATTCGCAAGATATGGCCATGTTGCTCTTAGAACATGCTCATGTTGCTACAGTTAGTGGATTACCCTTTGGACAAGATAATTCTTTGAGATTATCATATGCTGCTTCGGAAGAAAAATTAGAAAAAGCAGTTAAAAATATTTCAGAAATACTAAAATAGTCTCAATCCAAAACAAGTTATTAACTGCAACAATAAAAGCAGAAAAATTCTCGCTCAACTTTGCATCCTACTACTTTACTGTGGGTGTAAACATTCCCAGCTCTGTTTTGCTTATATCACCTTACCCAAGTTATCAAATAAAGGTTGAATTGTTAAAAAAGATTAGGATTTAATCTAATTTTTTATAAATTGTGAAAATTTTCTAGAAGTTAGGAAATAATGTAATCAAAATTTATTTTAGTTATGAATTTACAATTCAACCGGCTGTTGTCGGTATGTGCTTTATGCATGATGCTTGGTCTGATGTCAGCCTATGGACAAATTGTCTCTGGGACTGTCGTTGATGAGAATGGAGTACCGCTTCCTGGGGCCAGCGTCGTGGTGCAGGACACCAATGTGGGTGTTTCTACTGACTTTGATGGACAGTTTTCTATCCAAGCAAATGAAGGAGATACACTTGTAGTTAGTTTTATCGGATATGCTACCCAGTCTGTACTTTTGGGGGCTGATACGAGCATTTCGATACAACTTCAACCCGATTCGGCACTCGAAGAGGTTGTGGTTACCGCTCTTGGTATTGAGCGGAGTACCAAAGCCTTGGGTTATTCAGTTACCCAAGTAGAAGGCGATGAAGTAAATATCGTTAAACAGACAAATGCAATCAATGCCCTTCAAGGTAAAATTGCAGGAGTTCAGATAACAGGTAATGCAACTGGTGCCAAAGGATCTTCCAGAGTTATCATAAGAGGTAATAGTTCACTCAATGGCTATAACCAACCCCTTTATGTTATCGACGGAATTACAATAAGCAACGCCAATCTGGGTTCTGCCGGACTGTGGGGTGGGTCTGATGCTGGAGATGGTGTTTCAGCCTTGAATCCAGACGAAGTGGAATCTATATCAGTCCTTAAAGGTGGTGCAGCTGCAGCCTTATATGGATCAAGAGCATCAAACGGTGTGATTATCATTACCACCAAATCTGGTATAGGTGCCGAAGGAATTAATGTTGAGCTGAGCAGCTCCGTACAATTTGATGACCTTAGGAATGATCCACTAGACACCCAGAAAGAGTATGGACAGGGAATAGATTTTGATGCTGAAGGCGACCCCGAGTCCAATTATTCTAGTTGGGGAGTCAGATTGGGAAGTATACCAACTTCAGCACAGTGGGATGGTGTGGATAGACCCTATGTAGATAGAGGCGACAACCAACTCAAATTCTATAAAACTGGACAAACCTTTATAAACACCATAGCCGTTTCTTCAGCCAATGAAAGCGGAAACTATAGAGTTTCTTTCTCCAATCTTCAAAATTCAGACATCAGCCCAAATTCGACTTTAGACCGAAATTCACTTGGAGTCAATTTGAACCAAAATATAGGGGGGTTCTCTGCTTCAGTGAGTCTAAAATATGTCGTGGATGATTCGGTAGGGCAACCAAGACTATCTGATTCTCCAGGAAACGCAAATTTTGGCGTTCGACTATTCGCTGCAAATGTTGATGTCAATGATATGCTTGGTGAAGGAGGAAAAGGAACAAATGCGGATGGTACAGAGTTTAGAACAAGTGATAATACCTTTTCTCAAAATCCTTGGTTTGCGGCCTATCAGTATTTCAATGATTCAATCAAGGAGCGTTTTATAGGCTCTGCAGAAATTCGCTGGGATATAGCCGACTACCTCTATGCTAAAGGTAGATACGGCATTGATCGATTTGATTATGATAGAACATCCGGAACCCCCTACGGTACTGCATATCAGCCATTGGGATCAATGAATGAGTATAATCGAACCGATAAACAATACGATGCCGACTTCTTTGTAGGTACAGACGGTCTATCAATTTTAGATGATTTCAGTCTTACAGGTTTTGTTGGTCTGGGGACAAACAACTCACAGTTTGAATCAAAATCTCTAAATGGAGGAAATTTTATCATCCCATTTCTATATTCTGTAAAAAACACTCAAAATCAGTCCACCGGTTATGGATATTCAGAAAAACAAATCAACTCCGCTTATGGATCTGTTGAGTTGGCATATTCGGATGCCATCTATTTGACTCTTACAGCAAGAAATGATTGGTTTTCAACTTTATCTATAGCAGGAAAAGAATCACCCAATAATGATCTTTATACCTCAGCTAGTTTAAGTTTGGTAGTGTCTGATCTGATAGAATTACCTGAAGCCGTTACCTTCTTGAAATTGCGTGGAGGATACTCTCAGGTTGCCGGTGGTGCAGACTCCCCATATGCATTGAGCTTGAATTATGGAATCGTAGGACAAGGCCACCAAGGGGCTTCCCTAGGGAGAGTACTGAATGGATCAATTCCAAATCCGGAAATCACACCCTTTGAAAAAAATGAAACTGAATTTGGACTAGACCTTCGGGTGCTTGACAATCGAATCGGTTTAGATTTCACATATTATGATAATGAAACAAATGGAGATATTGTAGGTGTGAGTGCCTCACCGACATCAGGGTATACAAGTGCCCTAGCAAACTTAGGAATCATCACAAACAAAGGGTACGAGATATTATTAAATGCTAGTCCCTTAGAAATTAATGATTTTAGTTGGGATTTAACTTTAAACTATTCTCATAATGATTCTAAGATTGTATCAACAAATGAAGATGAAACCAACATTTCTCTTGATGAACCTCGCTCAAGAAATTTGCGCGTGACTCATATCGTCGGAGAAACCTATGGAGCACTTTTTGGAACCTCATATGAGCGGGATGATCAAGGAAGAATTGTCCACGAAATTGATGCTGATGATGGTACTCCACTTCCAAAGCAAGGACCGAGAAAAATATTGGGCTTTGGCGTCTCACCAAATTCAATAGGCATAACCAATTCCTTCCGGTACAAAAATCTAAGCCTGAGCTTTTTAATCGAAGGAAAAAGTGGAGGTCAGATTTTCAGTGGTACAAACTCAGGCCTGAAATCTTCTGGACTACACAAAGACACCATAGATGAAGATGGTAGGGAAAATGGACTAGTCGTTTCTGGTGTAAATGAAGAGGGCGTTGCGTTTACTTCGACAATAGCACCAGAAAGAATCGAAGACTACTGGGGAAGAAGAGCCAGTATTGCCGAAGAAAACATCTATGATTCAGATTATCTCAGGCTCCGTCAATTGAGTCTGGGGTACGCTTTCCCTCAAGATCTATTGGAAAATACTTTTATAAAGTCTGCTAGAGTTTCTTTAATCGGAAGGAATCTCTTATTGCTAAGTAATAGTGTGCCAAATGTCGATCCTGAGTCAGGATATAATGTGAGCAATTCACAAGGTTTGGAGTGGTACGGTCTTCCAATTCCGAGAAGTATTGGAGTGAATGTGAATCTTAATTTTTAGATAAAATGAAAAAAACAGTTTACTTAATTATACTAAGCTTAGTAGTCATCAGTTGTGATTTCGACAAGGGCTTTGAGGAGCTGAATACCAGCCCCACATCTGCTACACAAATTGACGTGAATAATAAATTTGCTTCCGTTTTTTTAAGGACCTCAGGTGAGAGATATGAAAATTGGAGAGCTAGTTTGATCTATTCTTCAACCATCGTCCAGCATATAGCTTCTACGGGAACCTATTGGAGTGGGAACTTTTATCTGAGGAATTTTGGTTATGCTACTTCTCTTTGGGACAGAGGTTATCCACAACAGGTAAAAGAAATAGAGGATATCGTTAACCAACTTACAGTGGAAGAAAATAATGGCACATCTATGGGAGTTGCTCGAATTTGGAGATCTTTCATCTATCATAGACTGACAGACATTTATGGTGATATTCCTTATTCAGAAGCTGGTAAAGGCTATACTGATGGTATTTTAAAACCAAAATATGACCCTCAGTCTGAAATTTATGCCAGTATGCTTTCGGAACTTGAGGCGGCCGTTGCACAGCTAGGAGAAGATGAATTGGGAAATTCTGATCTTATTTACGGAGGAGATGTTGCTCAGTGGAGAAAGTTTGGTAATTCATTGATGCTTCGACTTGCTATGCGGATGACTAAGGTTGATGCGGCAGGGGCTCAAGCTTGGGCTTCCAAGGCAATCAATGGAGGTACATTTGAATCAAACGACGATATCTGCTTCATTCAGCATACTGCTGGTCCTGAGGGAATAAACAAAAATGGACATGGGGAGGTATTTACAGCTGATGGCAATCCGCGGATCTCTAAGTTTTTTATTGACCAACTTAAATCCACCAATGATCCTAGGCTGCCCATTTTGGCTGCCAGGCGAAGTGATGGAAGCACAGCCCCTGAAGATTTGATGGGCCTCCCAAGTGCAACAACCAATGCTGCTTTGATTGATATGTTCAGGGACCAGTTTCCCCCCGAAGTGGCAGATAATGATATCAGGAATCATTTTGCAGAGCCCAATCGTGGGGTAATAACGGGTGAAGATGCGCCTATGGTGTTCCAAACGTATGCTGAAACTGAATTTTTGAAAGCTGAAGCTGCAGTTCGAGGGTGGTATTCTGGAGATGCCGAACAACATTATAGTAATGGGGTTAGGGCTGCTATGCAGATGTTGTCTCAGCTATATCCTAACGCTGCGGCTATCTCTGATGAGCAAGTTGATGCCTATCTCGCAGCTAATCCATTTGATGCAGATGATGCGATGAATCATATTCATACCCAATATTGGATTGCAACTTTTCTCAATGAATATGAGGCTTTTGCTAATTGGAGAAGAACAGGATATCCTGAATTACAAGCATTTGGAGGGCAACCTGTATATGCAGGTAATGTAACCAACGGCACGATTCCCCGAAGGTTGATTTATCCAAATAGTGAAGAAAGTACAAACCCTGAAAATTTTGCTGAAGCTATTTCTCGTCAGGGACCTAATGAGTTTACCACTCGAGTTTGGTGGGATAAATAATGATTTAGGAGGGAACGAACCGCTTAAAAATAGAAGCCGGACTATAATCAACATTGTAGTCCGGCTTTTTTATGTTAATTCATCAGTTGTAGAGTAAAACGGTATAAACAAATGAGATTTTATAAATTATTTTTAAATTTTATCATATTCTGATAATGGATTGAGTGGGGAAATTGTTTGGTATAGTTGAAGTGAAAAATATCCAAGATAATTTAGCTCGGTTAGGATACCTTTACATCTCTTTTCATAAAATATGTTTAGGCTCATCTTTTTGGTTTTGTTCTTAATTGCATTTCAAGGGGTTTATTCACAGATTGATTTTAATGATGCGAAAAAATTACATCGACGTCCTTTTGTTGATTTGTTAAAGGGTAAACAAAATGAAAAAGATTCAGTTTCATCAAAGGAAAGTCAAGTTGTTTATGATGGAACTATGCGTCTGACAGTAAATCAGAGTTATTTTTCCAATTGGATATCCGGTGGAGAGAGTGCTGTAATCGCTCAATATTTGTTTGATTATGACATAAGATATAGAAATACAAAGGGGTTTGTTTGGGATAATCAGTTCACTTTTTCACTTGGTGGAACATACACTGCAGGAAGGGTTGGGATTAGAAAAGCTGACGATCAATTTATTTGGAATTCTTTGCTTGGAACTAACAAGCGAAAATGGAATTTTTCTGTTTTTTCTAGTTTAAAGACCCAAATTTTTTCTGGGTACTCTTATTCGGAGAAAAAAAACCAGCAAGTAAAAACAAAGGAATCTTCATTTTTTTCACCAGGAATAATACAACTGGGACTCGGTTTCTTTCGCATTAAAGCGAAAAAGAGTAGGATTAATATTTCTCCTCTAACTACTCAGGTTGTGATTGTCAACAAATCGATTGCGGAGCAAATGAATCTGGACAAGCCTTATTTTGGGGTTCCTCCCGGAAAATCAATACAAGGATATTTAGGGGCATCAATAAATGGGTATTATAAGACTGAACTGTGGGAAAATATATCGCTAGACTATCGATATGAATTCTATGCTAATTATCTAAAGGAAATTAAAAATGTTGATTTTAAACAATCCATCACACTAGTATTCAAGGTGAATCAGTTTGTTTCTTGCACACTAAATACTGAATTGTTTTATGATGATGACTTGTTGGCAGACTTGCAGGTGAAGGAAATTTTTGGTCTTGGGATTAACTATGACATTTAGATACTCAAGTAACAGGTTCAGAACATTTTACCGGATCCAATAATTTTCTGATTTTTAAAATTCAGCTGATTTTGGGAAATCAATAGAAGAACTTGGCTTTTATTGGTCAGGGATAAGATTACTTTGTTTCGTTTAGATAGATTGTTTTTCCAGTTTTTACTGCCTTATCGCAGGCTAAGGCTATTTGAAGACTTTCCTTTGCTTGTTGAAGATGCTCATCAAGGTTTATAGACTCGGTGATGGCGCGATAAAAGTATGATTGTTCATTATCACAAAGATCCTGATGTGTAGGGTCATCTTGATATCTCAGATGTTCATCTTTTTTTGTGAATTCATTGTTTGAGTCAAGATTTGAATGGTGAATTTTAATGACATTTGATTTTGTATGCTTTTCAATATCATCAGATCCAGATTCATAAGTCCCTTCTTCAGATATAATGGATACAGAGCCTTTGGGGCCTATTACATCTTTGATAAAAAAAGCTGTTTCACTGATCATTGGTCCCCACCCGGCTTCATACCAACCAACCGATTCATCAGAAAAACGAATTTGTAGCTGTCCATAGTTATAATTATCTTGTGGTACCTCGTCGGTTAAACGTACACCTATTGCAGAGACACTTATGGGTTTGGCTTGAACCATTTGGCACATAACATCTAGATAGTGAACACCACAATCCACAATTGGGCTCAGCGATTTCATTAAACTTTTATGCACACCCCACATATAACCGCTGCTCTGTTGGTTTAAGTTCATACGCATTACTAATGGTTTTCCCAACTTTTTTGCTTGATTGATAAATTCGACCCAAACTTGGTGGTGTCTCAGTATGTATCCGACAACCATTTTCTTGTTTTGTTTCTGGGTCAGCTGGATTAATTTTTCTGAGTCTTCAATTGTTGTAGCAAGGGGTTTTTCCATAAAGATGTGGCAGTTATTCAAAAGAGCCAATCGACCATATTCATAGTGAGTGTCTGGATATGTAGAGATACATACAGCTTCGGGTTTTGTCGATTGGAGTGATTGGAGGTAATCATCAAATAGAGGATAGTCTTTATTCAGTTCTTTTTGTAGCTTGGCTTTACTATCACCTCGAGACACCAACCCGGCTATTTCGAATCCAGGATGCTTATGATATGATTTGGCATGAGATGCTCCCATATTTCCACATCCAACTACCAATACTCGGATTGGTTTTGGTCTAACGGCATTGCCTTTGAGGTTACTACTTATTTTGCTCATGATGAGGTTTTACTTATGTTGAATTTTGTAAAAATAACCTACTATAGAGATTTTATCATTATGAAATAAACCAACTCAATTTCGAAATGTTCAAACAAAAGTTAGCAGAAAGGGCGAAATTAGTCATCGCTATCGTGAGAGGTATCGTTGAAGATGCATTTGATTTAACTCATCTGAATCGCCGTAATAATCACGCAGATCTTCCAATCTTTGGTGAAGGTTATTTTCTATTTCGGTGTATTGGGCATCTCCATAGAGATTGTTCATTTCATTAGGATCGTTTTGTAAATCATACATTTCCCACTCATCTACATCATAATAAAAATGCATCAGCTTGTAGCGTTCTGTTCTTATTCCATAGTGTCTTTTTACCATATGAACCGAGGGGTATTCATAATAGGTGTAATAAATGGCATCACGCCAGTCGGCATCTTGATTTATGAGTAGTTTTTTGAAAGATTCTCCTTGTATATTATTAGGAATTTCTAACCCAGCATAATCAAGAATGGTCGGAGCTAGGTCAAGATTTTGAACTAGCTTGGTAACTTGAGTCCCGGGTAGTATTTCTTTTGGGTATTGGATTAGTAAAGGGGTTCGCAGGGATTCTTCATACATAAATCGTTTATCAAACCAGCCGTGTTCTCCGAGATAAAATCCTTGATCTGAGGTATAGACAACTATGGTATTTTCGGATAGATTTTCTTTTTCGAGATAATCCAAAACCTGTCCTACGCCATCATCCACAGACTGCACAGAACGGAGGTAGTCCTTGATATATCTATTGAATTTCCATAGTGCAATTTCTTTTTGATTCATAGATGGATAGGCTTTTAGCAATGAATCGTTCTTGGGACCGTAGGCATCCAGCCAGTCTTTTTTCTGTTTGTCTGTAAATCGTTCTAGTTCATTTGCAAAACCAGTAGTTCTACCGTAGGGATCTTCAAGTAGTTTGAAATCGTGTCCCCATCTACCGTGTCCGCCATATCCATGGGTTTTAGCAATTTGTTCTTCGGTAGCATGGACAAGCATTTCTTGGGTCTTGGCGGCAGTTCCCCTATTGGAATAGTCATCAAAGAAGTTTTCTGGTGGTTCAAATGTCTTGTTATCAAATAGGTTGAGATATTTTGATTCGGCTTGCCAATTTCGATGAGGGGCTTTTTGATTGTAAACAAGCAAGAAGGGTTTGTCTGATTGACGTTTGCTTTCCAGCCAATTGAGGGCTAATTCTGTGGTGATGGTGGTAACATAGCCTTCGATATTTTTGGTTTCGCCATCAATAATAAAATCAGGATTATAGTAGTGTCCTTGACCTGGAAGGACTGCCCAGTGGTCAAATCCTTGGGGATTGCCTCTTAGGTGAATCTTCCCCACTAAGGCTGTTTGATAGCCAGCCGATTGTAGTCTCTTGGGAAAGCTATCTTGGCTCCAGTCAAAATCCTGATAGTTATCTACTTTCCCATTGATAAAGCTGTGTTTCCCTGTGAGTATAACTGCTCTTGAGGGGGCACATATTGAGTTTGTGACAAAGCTATTAGTAAAAAGGGCTCCATCCCGGGCAATTCTATCGATATTAGGTGTATTGTTTAAGCCATGACCGTAGGCTCCAACGGCCTGATAGGCATGGTCATCAGATACGATTAAAACGATATTGGGTGGAGAGGGTGGTTCTTGGGTTGACGCACAGGCTACAAACAACAAGACTAGAAAAATATTACAGATTTTCAAGGCATTAGAATTACGAACCACAATGTATTCAATTTTGGGATAATTTCAAAATCCTATCCGGGGTGTTTAACTTTCAAAGTATTTGAGCAGGGTCCGATTTCAAAGCGGCTGTTACTATGACTGAACTTCCCCCCTATTTTTCACTAATATGGATTATTTTGATTGATTTTAGGAAGAAATTTAAATGAATTTCGGGTTTTTTCATTGATTTTTGAGGGTTTTCTAGGAATTTCGACTCTTTTTTACTGATTTTTAAATGTCTATATGTGTTTTAAATGTCTATTCGAAGGAATTTTATACGAAATTTACTACCCATGTATAAATGACTGAAAATTTCTTATAAAATAATTCAATGCAGCCTATTATATCCAATTATTTCCTATATTTGATGCCTATATGTAAAACCATTAAAATTTTATTACCTACCCATGTACGTAGCTCGAATACCAAATCGAAAATCTAAGCCCACATGGCTCATCCGTGAGTCCAAATGGGACAACGGTAAAGTCATCAAAACCACCATCGCTAATATCACCAAGCTTCCTCTACCGATCATTCTACAAATCAAAGAACTCTTCAAAGGAGGAATCGTGGTCAAGTCCATTCAAAATGCTTTCACGCTGATCAGCAGTAAACCCCACGGTCATGTGGCTGTGGTACTGCATATGATCAAGAAGCTGGGCATCCCCAAGTTGCTTGCACATAGAGATTCCCGCAATCGCCGGTTGGTGCTTGGCATGATCGCTGCACGTGTGTTGCATCCTTCGAGCAAATTAGCTACCAGCACGCTGTTGGATCAATGTTCGGCATCCTCTACCCTCAATGAGGAACTGGCACTCAAAGGAGTCGATTCGGATGATCTGTATGGGCCATGGACTGGCTCATTGAGCGAAAAACCGACATGGAGTATCGCCTATCCAAACGGCATCTAACCGAAGGAGGGATGGTACTTTACGATTTAACCAGTAGTTATGTGGAAGGTAAGCAGAATGAGTTAGCTGCTTTTGGGTATAATAGAGACCGCAAGAGAGGGAAGAAGCAGATAGTCATCGGTCTAATGACTGATCAGGAGGGTTGTCCTGTTTCTGTGCAGATCTACAAAGGGAATACTTCGGATCCCAGGACGCTATCAGACCAGGTCACCAAGTTGCGAGAGACCTTTGGTCTGCAGCATGTGATTATGGTCGGGGATCGTGGGATATTGACCCATAAGGGGATACAACAAGAGTTGGTTCCTGTGGGTATGGATTGGATTTCGGCTTTGCGTAAGGAGACCATCGCAAGTGTGGTCAAGCAGACCAAAACGGTGGATC
>MPMN01000114.1 GCA_002238525.1 Flavobacteriaceae bacterium bin25 | reverse complement strand
TAGGGAGTCCTATTTACCGATAATAGATATCGATTATTGTAAACAACATGTAAATGTTTATTTCAACGAATGTAACCCCGTTTCAATACGAAATTTTGATACCGTTCGGGTAATACCACAAACAACCCCAAAAAATAATAGAAGTGAAAAATAAATTACAATTCGATCCACATAGTACTACCTACCCGTATTACATTATTGTGGAGGACGTTGAACCCGGTATGTGGGTTAAACGTTGGGGTCAATTTCAACATGTGAAGTCCGTATCTAAACAAAGGGGTAGAACCCGTTTAGACTTTGTGGGTTTCACTTCGCAACATTATACGAAGGGGACGGGTTTGTTTGTTAAACTCGATATCAACAACGAAATAATAATATCGTGAAGAGACGTACAATTTTCAATTTAGGAGGGGAGAGTTTCGTTGAAGCAAAGTCCCTACGTAGAAGCGATCCCGTTGTGGTTGCTAAACAATTTCACATTGTAGAGAGGGTAAACGTGCACGATATGTTTACCTACGTACATTATAGTGACGTGGGGTTGAAACGACATTTCAATAATCAATTAATTAAATTAGTGAAGTGAAACAACCTACTACCTACAACATACCCACCGCGTTGCGGTGGGTTTATGTTAAACCCAACTACAACCCGAATTTTTGCTACCCCACGAAGGTGGCTAAATTTAACATTAGGGATCGGGTTGCGTGGTTGCCAACCGAGCACAATAAACCCGTTTATTGCGAGAAGGGGGTCGATTATTTTCAATTCGATTATCGGCACATAGGAGGGGACATGTGGTACGCCGCGCTACCCCACGAAGAGAGCGGGGTTTGGGTGCACGTGAACGAATTGCCACCTAATCACAACGAATTTTTGGTGATTAACTATTGGTTGTTGTGGGAGTCTAGCTACTACAACGACATACGCTACCCCAACGGTAATTCGGTTTACTTTGTTTGTGGGGACGATCCCCGCGGTCCGGTTGAATACGACGGGTTCGATCCCAACGATTTCGACGATTATTGTCGCTACCTACAACATTACCGCGATCGGTTGGAGGACGCTAAACATTTCAACGACAAACGTGAAGTTGAAATAGTAAACGACCGGTTGGTGGAGGTTGAAAATACGCCACTTCACGAATTAGTTTGCGTTGTGCAATACGTTGACAAAGACGTAGATTATTTTGACTCGTTCACCAACGTAGAGCACGAGGATATTGGCACCACCGCAACCGACGAAACGGTGGGTTGGTTTATTTTTGTGCCGTTTGTGAAATAGGGTAAATATTGGTTCTGTCCGTGCAATAGGGGGTTGGTTTCAACCCCCTATTTTTTTGTGCTACCTACAACGGACAGAACCAATATTTGCGTTGTAGGTAGGTTGTAGGTAGCGTTGTTTCAACCCTACTATACGTTGTTGTAGGTAGCGTTGTTTCAACCCTACTATACATTGTTGTAGGTAGCGTTGTTTCAACCCTACTATACATTGTTGTAGGTAGCGTTGTTTCAACCCTACTATACGTTGTTGTAGGTAGCGTTGTTTCAACCCTACTATACGTTGTTGTAGGTAGCGTTGTTTCAACCCTACTATACGTTGTTGGGTAGCGTTGTTTCAACCCTACTATACGTTGTTGTAGGTAGCGTTGTTTCA
>MPMN01000113.1 GCA_002238525.1 Flavobacteriaceae bacterium bin25 | reverse complement strand
GACCATTCCGGAAAACATTAAGTTCATCAGAATTCCTCCATATACCCCAGAGCTTAATCCTGCTGAAAAGGTATGGCAATGGATGAAAGAAAGAGTGGCTATGAAATTCTTTGAAGATCTTGAATCTTTAAAGAAAAAAATAACTGAGATGATAACTCAACTGAAGTCTGAACTCATCAAATCCATTACAGGATATGATTTATACACCAAAGCCTTTTTGAGTGAATTCAGTGTTTAAATGGTATTATATACTAAAACCTTTATGAGTAAATATAGCATTTAAATGGTATTAGTTATTTCGTAATAACGGATACACAAAGGAATGTCAATTATCAGAGCTTTCCTCAAAGTATCATCAAACAAAATGACATATGATCGGAAGCCTCTTTTTTGACATAATTATGCAATTAAAGTCTTATATTGTTGTCAAAAATTTTAATTCACAAACCATGAAAAATACTTTTCTCCTTATCCTTTTAATCATTGCTCTTCATTCAAATTCTCAGGTTTATACATCTACCCAGACTGAAGAAGGGAAAGAACTAGTACATAAAATTTTTATTGATGATCATTACTTGATTCATACAGTTTATGCAAACGATCCTCCTCAGTTTATAAAAACCCGAGGCGGATATTTCAAGCAAGATGGAGATACCTATGTGGTTAGTTTGGAATTCAATTCTAATTTTGAAATAGACAGCCTCAAGGAGATTACCGTTGAAAAAACTCCTGATTGGAAAAATGTCTCTTTAGAGTCTCAACCTCTTGAAGGTAAATGGCTCATGGGCGGACGTGTTGCTGATGATGGCACTCAAAACAGAAGAAACACCCAAGGACCTCGCAAGACTTTAAAGCTCTTATTAGACGGACACTTTCAATGGACAGCCTACCATACAGAAACGATGAAGTTTTCAGGTACCGGTGGCGGTAGATATAATGCTCAAGAAGGAATCTATAGTGAATCCATTGAGTATTTCTCAAGAGATAATTCTAGGGTTTCCATGACTTTAGATTTTGAATATGAACAAGACGGCGACGATTGGTTTCACAAAGGATATAGCAGCACTGGTAATCCAATGCATGAAATTTGGGTCAAAAGAAAGAATAAATAGAGATGTAAATTTTCATTTTGACACTTCCATATTTTTAACTACATACAATCAACCTTTAGATGCAACTTATATTTTATCACCTATGTGCTTGCACATAGGTGATAGCCTAAGAGTTGCTCTTCTTTTTCTCTTCATATAATTGATGGTATAGATTACTGATATGGTTTCGTGAACACCAAAATGCCTTTGCGTGTTCTTAGAATTTCTTTCCCTAAAAAATTATTGGGTCTGATCACTTTGTTGTGGACTTGCCCGAGAATACTCTAGGTTGATGACTCTCAATACTTGTCTTTTACAATTAATTGATGAATACCCTATTGGAATTAATTTCCGTAAAATGATTTGATTTTTTGATGATTATACAACTCTGATATCCTTATTCCCATTTGGAATTTGGATTGATTATTAAATTGTGTAGCTTCTTCATGGTTTCTGACTGTAAGGCATCACTATGTTCACCCTCTAGTATGATGAGATCATGGGCGAGGTCTTTTTCTTTCAAGAAATTAATCTCTTGCTCATTAAATGTTCCGGCTTGATCATCTTTCGTAGCAGTTAAAAATATTGTTGTTG
>MPMN01000034.1 GCA_002238525.1 Flavobacteriaceae bacterium bin25 | reverse complement strand
TCACGTTCGTAACCTCGATGCGTTATATGTTTTATACGAATCACGATACTTCCTTCAATCAAGACATTGGTTCTTGGGATACAAGTAATGTGACCAATATGAATCAGATGTTTTTTGGTGCTACCTCTTTCAATCAAGACATCGGTTCTTGGGATGTCAGTAATGTGACTAATATGAATCAGATGTTTGGCGGTGCTGCAGCTTTCAATCAAGACATCGGTTCTTGGGATGTCAGTAATGTGACTAATATGTTTAGGATGTTTAGCGGAGCTACTTCCTTCAATCAAGACATCGGTTCTTGGGATACAAGTAATGTGACCGATATGGGTGGGATGTTTGGTGAGGCTAGATCGTTCAATCAAGACATTGGTAATTGGGATACAAGTAATGTGACCGATATGGGTGGGATGTTTTTTGGTGCTACCTCTTTCAATCAAGACATCGGTTCATGGGATACAAGTAATGTGACCGATATGGGTGAGATGCTTGCATATACTTGGACCTTCAATCAAGACATCGGTTCTTGGGATACAAGTAATGTGACCGATATGGGTGGGATGTTTAGCAGTGCTACTGTCTTCAATCAAGACATCGGTTCTTGGGATACAAGTAAGGTGACCGATATGGGTGGGATGTTTCATCGTGCTATCACTTTCAATCAAGACATCGGTTCTTGGGATACAAGTAAGGTGACCGATATGGGTGGGATGTTTCCTTATGCTGAATCTTTCAATCAAGACATCGGTTCTTGGGATACAAGTAAGGTGACCGATATGGGTGAGATGTTTTATAATGCTAAATCTTTCAATCAAAACATCGGTTCTTGGGATACAAGTAAGGTGACCGATATGGGTGAGATGTTTCCTTATGCTAAATCTTTCAATCAAGACATCGGTTCTTGGGATACAAGTAATGTGTCGGATATGACTGAAATGTTTCGGGTTGCTACCGCCTTCAATGGAGACATCGGTTCTTGGGATATAAGTAATGTGACCGATATGGGTGGGATGTTTTCTAATGCTAAATCTTTCAATCAAGACATCGGTTCTTGGGATACAAGTAAGGTGACCGATATGGGTAGCATGTTTTCCAGTGCTACCTCTTTCAATCAAGACATCGGTTCTTGGGATACAAGTAAGGTAACTAATATGAATTGGATGTTTTCTAATGCTAAATCTTTCAATCAAGACATCGGGAATTGGGATACAAGTAATGTGACCGATATGGGTGTGATGTTTCATACTGCTACCTCTTTCAATCAAGACATCGGTTCATGGAATACAAGTAAGGTGACCAATATGAATAAGATGTTTACTCACGCTGAATCTTTCAATGGAGACATCGGTAATTGGGATACAAGTAAGGTGACCGATATGGAGTCGATGTTTGGCGCTGCTTTCGCCTTCAATCAAGACATTGGTTCTTGGGATACAAGTAAGGTGACCGATATGGGTGTGATGTTTGCCAGAGCTTTCGCCTTCAATCAAGACATTGGTTCTTGGGATACAAGTAAGGTGACCAATATGGGTTCGATGTTTTCTAGAACTACCGCTTTTAATCAAGATATCAGTAGCTGGGATGTTGATATGGTAACTGATTGCTCTAATTTCTCACTCCGTAGCGGACTCACACAAGCAAATAAACCCACTTTCGATAATTGTAATGAATAAAGTATGGGACAAGCGATTATTTATTTGTGTTATCAGTAAATGAAGCCCATTTTAAGATGGATTGAAAATCATTATGCAAGTTTATCATAATATATATTGTATTTGTTAAATACATCTCTTTGATAAGAAATTGGAGATGAGTAATTCACTAAACATTTGATATATACATGATTAATAGGATAAGTTATGGGTAATTTTTCATATGTGTAGTGCATGTTTGTAGTTTTTTATGAGAAATATCTAATTTTCATCTCACAAATACAAATTGAGAAGAATTACAATACCATCAGATGACAAATATTATGAGATGTTCAAAGGAAAACAATATCAAGAAAGCGTAAAAAAGTAGTGCGTAGTAAATTTTATAAATCCAAAAATGTTGATTAACAACTACATACAAGATAAAATGATCACCTTGCACATGGAATCATTTTCTGTTTTGTGAATCAACAATGATAGTAACCGGACCATCATTGATTAATGAAACTTTCATATCTGCACCAAATTCTCCATAGAACACCTTGCCAGGCAATGCACTTTCGGCCATGGTGATGAAATGTTCATATAAGGGTATAGCCTGACTAGGATTTGCAGCTTCAATAAAAGAAGGCCTGTTCCCTTTTTTAGTTGAAGCCATGAGAGTGAATTGACTAATGATCAATAAATCCCCTCCAACATCCAATAATGAAAGATTCATTTTGTTTTCTACATCGCTAAAAATTCGCATCTGCAATAATTTTCTCAATAGCCACTCAACATCCCTATTATCATCCCTATGTTCAATACCTAAAAAAACTACCAACCCCATACCAATAGAACGAGTCTCTGCATTATTTATAACGACAGACCCCCTACTAACTCTTTGAATAACGATGCGCATTTTATCTGTATCTTGAATCCGGTTGCAACATGCTTAAATATCTATCGTATCTAGACTGAGCAATTTTCCCCATTTCAATATAATCCAATACACCACAATTTGGCTCATCTATATGATTGCAATCAGAATAAGTGCAAAGATGACTCACTTTGATAAATTCGGGAAATAAGTGTTTTATTTTTTCTGTAGGAATATCTATTAAACCTAATCCTTTAATTCCTGGTGTATCAATTATTCGAATTTTCTGGTTGATATCAATTATTTGTGCCCTCCTTGTGGTATGACGCCCAACTGATGTTCGAGCCGTCAAATTGCTGGTCTTTAGATCTAAGGTTTTGTCTAAACAATTGATGATAGAAGTTTTACCAACTCCGCTATTTCCTACAAATAAATTTAGTTTATTGTTCATAGAGTGTTTTAACTTGTCTATGTTCCGGTATGATATTGTAGATATATTGAAAACAGGGTAACCGATGTTCCGGTAAACAGTCTTTAGTCTCTCAATAGTCTTTAGTTGCTCCGAATTATACAAATCCATCTTATTGAAAACCAAACATCCTAAAATATTTTGAAACTCAAGGGTAACTAGAAACCGATCTATAAATTGGATGTGGGTTCTGGGGTATTCTAAGGTGACAACCAACAAAGCTTGATCAATATTGGAGGCCAGTATTTGTCTCTTATTGGAATGTTGAGTAGATTTTCGATGAAGATAGTTGTTTCGTGGGTGGATTTCTTGGATAATGCCGGATAAGACCTTATCGTCCTCTATTGTAGAAATAGAAACACTATCACCAACTGAAATCGGGTTTGTACTCCCATGATCGTCTAACCGAATCCGTCCCCTTAAAACACATTTATATAGTCCATGCTCAGTTTTTACCCAATACTGTTTTCCCATTGAACTATAGACTGTCCCTTGTAACATTTCAAAGTCAAATTAACTTGATTTTTTATCATCAAAGCCCGAATTGAGCCTAATGAATCTATATTTTTACAAAAAAAAAATTATTGGTGAGTCAAAAAGTTCTTCTGGCGATCCTAGATGGGTGGGGTATCGCGCCAGATAAAGAAGTCTCAGCGCAAGTTTGTTAAAATCGGTATTCTAGTTTTGATAATCAACCACTTATAAATCCATCCACTACAACAAAGCTCTTTTACTTGAACCGTTTTAGTCGGTTCATCAGGGAAAGTATTTCGTCCATTTAGCCTGCCTAATTTGGGTCTTAGGCCAGGGATTTTACGCACAAAGTTTATTGCACTTGCACCTCTTTATTCACTCTGTACGATATCGAAGATGATTGCTTATGGGTAAATCCATAGCCTCATAAATGATTTTTTGTATAGCCGAAAGCCTACCATCCTTAGGAAGCAAGTGGTATTTGTTCTTATGCTCAGGTATCTTAGTGGTGGTTCGTTGTAGTATAAATAATTCCTCACCGATACCCTCCCAACTCAAGTTGATACCCTTTGCCTTGAGACGCATACCAACCAGATGAACTACATAATAAACCAATATGGTGATGAATAAATGAGCCTTTATTCTCTCTACTTTTCGGTGAAATATCGGCCGTAATCCTAGTTCGGATTTCAAGGTTCTGAAAGTTCGTTCTATATCCCCTAGCTGATGGTAACAATGAACCATTTGTTCTGCCTCCCAATCGGTTTGGGTAGTTGCAATGACATAGCAACCCGATGTCTCTGTGGCATGATTATAGTCCTTATTCCTGGTAAAGCCGACAGAACTAGCCAAATCCGAGTCCTCCAACGGAGTAACTTTTATATCATACTGATAAGCCACTTTTTGGTATTTCTTTCTTAGGATACCTACTTTTTCAATGATTTTCAGGTAATCACGCATACAGCGAGGATTGGACAAGCCTTTGTTTAATTGAGTGAGCTCTTCCTCCAACTTTTCTCGTTCTCTTTTCAAATGACTATCTCGAGCTTGTTTTCGTGGCTTAGATTGAACCAATACCCGCTTAACCTCTTGGCTTTGAGATACCTCCCACAAACTATACGCTGAACCTGAATCCGTCTGGTGTGTGCTATCTGGCTCCGTCTTGAGTGGAGGCTGTTTTTTGTTTCGCTCTATACTCAACCATTTGATGCCCTTCCGGTTGAGAAATTCTATATTCTTTTTGGTCGAAATCCCTGCATCCACAATCACTGTAGGACATTCAATGCCTATATCCTTTATAGCCTTCTCCAGGGTCTTGCGTTCACTGATGTTCCCTTTGTATATCTCGGCATGAGTAGGGAAGCCAGAGGCATCAATCACCATAGCTATACTAGCCAGCACGCAATCGGAACGTTTTTCTTTACTTCTCCCATAAGCCAACAACTCATCATCTTCCTTTCCATAATGATAAGTGTTGGTCAAATCATAAAAGGCGATACACGGAGTAAATCCGAATACCGATTGGCTCTGGGTAAATAGTTTCTTTATTAAGGTTTCCCGAAGCGTATATAACTTATTGCCAACCCTATACAAACTACTGAGACTGGGCGGATTATCGTCTAATTGGAGTAAGGGAAAAAGACTTGATCGTTGATGAAGCCATCTGTAGGTATCGGCTTCACTGCCAGGGGCAAGACACCGGCTTGCAACGAGCATATGGGAGATACGCTTCTGCAGATCTGAAAAGCCTAAGGATGCAAGCATTTCATCGAATCCGAGGAAAGAAAGGGCTTTGTTTACTACCCTCTCCCCACCTATGGTGCGAGATTCCGAGTCTTCCACTTTGTCGAATATCACAGGTGTGCGATCATCTTTTACTGCATAAGGGTCATAACCCATATCCTTTAAGGCTTTCACGATTCTATGGACTTGATGATCAATCTGTTGATCTTGTTCAAAAACGATGACAGGATGGTGTTTTATTTCTCCGACCACTCGTTGGATGAGTATAGACCAATCCTCTTTTTTGATGGGAAAATCAGGATCAAGCTTTATGAGAGTAGTTTGCTTAGGCTCTCCATTTACTCTTCGATTTTCACATAGGGAGTATGAGACTTTTTTTGTTCCGTTTTTTCGGGTATAGGAATTAGTTCTGATGAACACGGTTCAAAATTAATTAGAACCATTAGTTCTATGAAAGAATATAAAAAAAGTCAGCAGCACATTGATTAAACTATCAGTCAAGAAACACTATTAGGTTGCTTTTGAAATATTTTGACTGTAGGAGGCTGAAAGCGAAAATAGTAAAATGAGTAGGTTCAGTTAGAGAATTCATAAACAGATCTTTAACGCCTTTGTGTAAAAAAACTATAACGAATGATCAACATAATCATGGATTTACCATTCAGTTACCCACAAGCTGTAGATCTTAAATAACTAACAAATGGTTGTAGAAGATAAAATGACACCCTTGTTAGTTTTTGTCCATCAATAGCACCTTGATTAACTCATAAAAGACAATAAGTTGACCTATTTATGGGTTGGGAACTATTGGGGCGCTACTTCAAATTGTAAGTCAAATGAAACTTCACGATGAAGCCTAACTCTTGCTGAATAGCTTCCTATTCTTTTGATATTTCTCCCTGGAATCGTTATGGACTCTATACTCAGTTCATGACCACTTTCACTCAATGCTAAAACAAGATCCTTAGCACCAACACTACCAAAAAGTTTATCGGCAATAGCCACTTTGGACTTTATTTTTATTTTGAGCTTGCTGAGTTCTTGAACTTTTAGCTCGGCTAATTCGACATCCTTTTTCTCTTTAAATGCTCTTTGCCTGATATTTTCAGCGAGAACTTTTTTTGAAGAAACAGTTGCCATCAGGGCGAATCCCTTTGGTATCAAATAGTTTCGACCGTAACCATTTTTTACTTTAACAATATCATCCTTGAACCCCAAACCAGGAACATCGGCCTTCAATATTAATTCCATAAGTTTACCCCTTTACTAAATCAGCTACATAAGGAAGAAGAGCTAAATGCCTTGCTCTTTTCACTGCTACAGAAACCTTGCGCTGGTATTTCAGTGATGTTCCTGTAATCCTACGAGGCAATATCTTTCCTTGATCGTTGATGAAACTCATCAAAAAGTCAGTGTCTTTATAATCAATATATTTGATTCCTGAACGCTTGAATCTGCAATACTTTTTTTGGACAGCCGTGGAGATATTCAAGGGAGTAAGATATCTTATCTCTCCTTGTTTTTTACTGCTGGACTCTTGATCTATTTTTAACATAAGAAATATCTTGTTAAACCTCTACTTGGGTTTGTTTTTCTACTCTATTTTCCGATTCTTTTTGATCTTCAGACTTTGTTTTGATATTTTCTTGACGCTTCATCCTGCGTTTCTCAGACCATGCCAAAGCATATTTATCCAATTTCACTGTGAGATAACGTAAAACCTTTTCATCTCTACGAAATTGGATTTCTAAATTTGAAACCAAATTTCCCTCTGAACGAAATTCAATCAAATGATAAAATCCACTCTTTTTTTTGTTTATGGGATAGGCCAATTTCTTCAGCCCCCAATTTTCGAAATCAACAATCTCACCCTCATTTGAGATAATGTACTGTTGATACTTTCTTACTGTTTCCTCTATCAAGCTTTCTGATAGAACGGGATTCAAAATGAAAACAGTCTCATAGTGCTGCATATACAATTCTTAAAGAGGTGCAAAGGTAATCAATTTTATTAGAATTTGATGATATCTATAGAAGGATTTGATGAGATGACAAGAGTTAGGCTTTCCGTATCTAGGGTCAAGAGATCTTATGTCTCAATATGGATCTACATCAAAAGAGACCTTCACTCCACGAAATTGTTGAATCCCCAAAAATCGTCCATAAACAGTGTCGAGTTTTTTCTTGGTTTTCTGTTGTACTTCATGATTGATCTTGACATGAATCTGCTTGTGAAATCTATCTTTAACTTTACTGATTGGAGGATACACTGGACCGAGTAAATCGCCATCAAAAGTCTGTCGAAAGGTTCGAACAAACCAATCAGCAGCATCATCCAAAACATACCTTATTCTACATTTCATTGTAATTCTAATCATTTTATAAAAAGGGGGATAACCGTGGTTTTCCCTATCTTCAATTTCGGATTTATAGAACCTTTCATAATCATTTTCAATCACAGCCTGAATAACGCTATTTTCAGGGTTTTTGGTTTGAAAAAATACTATTCCACGCTCATCAAATCTTCCTGATCTCCCTGCTACTTGACTCAATACCTGAAAAGTTCGTTCAAAAGAACGAAAATCAGGAAAATAGAGTGAATGATCAGCGTCTACAACTCCCACCAAGAGAACATTTTTAAAATCCAATCCCTTGACAACCATTTGGGTGCCAATCAATACTTGAAATACTCCTTCTGAAAAGTCTTTAATGATGGTCTCAAAACTGTGTTTTTTGGTGGTAGAATCTTTATCCATTCGAATAGTATCTACTCCTGGAAATAAATTTTCTATTTGCTCTTGAATCTGTTGGGTTCCGAATCCCTTGTTAATCAACATTCTATTGAGACAAACAGGACAATTATTGGTTTTAGGAATATTATAATCGCAATAATGACATCGAAGACTATTATCATATTGATGATAAGTGAGGGTAACATCACACCGCTTACACTGAGGTATATGTCCACAATCCAAACATTCCACTTTGGGGGCATAGCCTCTTCTGTTTTGAAAAAGAATAATCTGCTTTCCCTTATCTAGTGTTTCCCTGATGTGATCAATTAGTATATGGGAAAAAATTCCATTGACTTTATTGAGTTTTTTTTGCTCTAACATATCAATGGTTCTAATCTCAGGTAATTCAACACCAGCATATCTATTTTTAAGCACCACACGACCATATTTTCCTCTCTGTGCATTATAGGTAGTCTCAATACTGGGAGAGGCTGATCCAAGCAGTACATTTATTTTTAACATATGAGCTAAATAAACAGCTGAATCTCGTGCACTATATCTTGGTGCAGGATCAAATTGCTTATAGGCTTGCTCGTGTTCTTCATCAACAATAATCAATCCGAGATTTTTAAATGGTAACATCAGGGAAGATCTAGCTCCCACTATTATATGGGCCTTATTTGAAGCAGTCAAAACTTTATACCACACCTCAGTTCGCTCATTGAGGTTATATTTGGAGTGATACACAGTTACAATAGTTCCAAAACGGGCTTTTAACCTCAAAACTATCTGAGAAGTCAATGAAATTTCAGGGAGCAAATACAAAATTTGCTGACCATAGGCCAAATGTTGCTCAATGAGAGACATATAGACTTCAGTCTTACCTGAAGCAGTCACTCCATGTAATAGAACAGCAGTATGCTCTTTAAATTGCTTTTGAACTTGCTGGGTTGCTCTAAGTTGATCTTCAGACAGAGTATGGGGTTTTTCTTTCTTGATCCCTTCAATTAATATTCGCTCTAAGGGGATTTTTTCTTTTTTAATATAGCCTCTTTTATAAAGCGCATTAATGGTTGTATCAGAAGCAATTTCCTTTTTTTTCAAGTCAGCAATTTTCAACCACTTATCACCAGTAGGGTCAGCGCTGATAATCCCTAACAAGGTCGAAATTTGTTTTTTTGATCGAGATATTGATTTTAAAGCTTCTTGCAGTTTATTTTTGTCTTTCAATAGTGGATTGAGTCTCAGGTGGGGAACCAAAAGGGGGCGATATTTATCTTTTAGTTTTTGTTTGACACTTACATAACCTCGGTCAAGCAACTTTTTTAATGTAGGCATCAGTCTAGTCAGCTGGGTCTTTGACTCAATCTCAGAAATCATCAGCGGCTTTTTTTGAATAGACGTGAATACAGCATACATTTTTTTATCTGATTTTAAAGAACCTATATCAACATCTGGATTGGGAAGAAATACTGTTTGACTTTCCAAAAAGAATGTTGAGGGGAGTGCGGCCCGGATAATCTCACCCATTGAAGACAAATAATATCTTGAAATCCAACGCCAAAAATTCATTTGGGTTTGGGTAACGATGGGGTATTCATCAAGGACCAATTCGATGGGTCTGGTTTCATAAAATTCGGGAGGTTGTTCATGAAGTCGTTCAACGATTCCGGTTTGGATCGTGTTTTTCCTAAATGGAACAGCAACCCGCACACCAGGGATAATTTCTTTGTACTGCTCTTCAGTTATATGGTAAGTAAGAGCTTTTCCAAGAGCAAGAGGTAATATAACATCTACAAAATACATCTTATTGAGATTTAGCCTGTTGATTGTTGCCTTTGAGGCTTCTCAGGGTAAGGTTTAATTCAAAACCCAAAAGCAAAATGTTAGCATTCAAGAAAATGTATATTAAAAATATCAAAGGAGCACCCAATGAACCATAGATTTGATTGTAGGATGAAAAATTATCTACGTAGATTCCAAACAGATAGGTTGAAACGAAAAAAAGAATTGTAGTAAATAATGGGCCTGCAGAAAAAAAATGGACTTTTCTTGTTTCAACAGTTCCAAATCGATAGAGTATATAGACTATCAGATATATGATAAGTGCGAAAAAAAACAAACGTGCATAGTGTAGATAACTAAAATCTTTTAATCCTAACCATGTAGCTATTTCAGAAATTTGAATTCCTATATAGAAGAAACTGACCACACCAATCAAAATCAAAAAAGCGATTACTATGCTTATCCATGCGGCGTGTAAAAATTGCGAAATGAAACCTCTCGAAATCTCTATGTGATAAGATTCCTGAAAGGAAGAAAAGAGGGAGCGTATTCCATTTGCTGAAAAGAATATAGACAACAGAAATACTGATGAAAGGAGACCAGTTCTTGGTCTGCTTTGTATTTCATTGAAAATTTCATTGAAATAGATCTGAGAATTTGAAGGAATCACCAGACCTAGTTCATCGAATAGATATTCTTCTAAATTGTCTGGGGTAAGAAAAGTGATCTGGCTGAAAAATGGGATGAGATTAAATAGAAAAAGCAAAAATGGGAATAGGGCTAAAAAAAAACTATAGGAAACACTTGCCGCTCGCATACTAAATGTTCCCTTTATAATGCCTAAAAAATACAATTTGAATAAACTATAAATGGTAATTCCGCCTAGACCAGGAATTCTAGCTTTATTTAATAATATCAGTATTTTCAATATGTCTCTACGGGTAAACTGCTTAATATGTAGAATTTTGGACATAATACAAAGATATAGTTAAGATAGGTATCAGTTTTTCAAGAGTTTAATTAATTGTCTTATAGTACATTTAAAATTCATTATAAACACTAATGCGCTAAGTTTAAATTTGTGGTGATGGAAATTCATGTTTTTGCTATTGGGAAATCAAATGACTTAGTAATAAATCAACTAATTGGGAGATATGAAAAGAGAATCTCACGATATCAAAAACTGCATTACCATACTATTGATGAAGCAATGTCTGATCGAAAAACCAAAAAACTGTTTAGTAAAATCATGATAAATGCATATATCATTACTTTGACAGAAAAGGGCAAACGACTTAATTCGCTTGAATTTTCTAAATTCTTGTACTCTCAGTCTATGATGTCTTACAGAAGAATTTTGTTTTTTATTGGGGGACCCTATGGTCTTTCTTCACAATTCGAACAAAAAAGTCATTATGATTTATCATTGTCGGCGATGACTTTCACCCATCAAATGTGTCGAGTCCTCTTGCTAGAACAGATCTATAGAGCTCATACCATCTTTAATAATCATCCTTACCATCATGGGTAAACCATTCATCGTATTTGCCACTCATAACCTAAATAAAATATATGAATTACAACAGCTTGTCTCAAAAGAAATCATTATATTGACATTGGAAGATATCGGGTTTGAGAAAAAAATTCAGGAGACTGGGACAACATTAAAAGCCAATGCCTTATTGAAGGCTAAAGCAGTTCACGAATATTGTAATATTCCAACTATTGCTGACGATACTGGCTTATTTGTTCAGAGTTTATCAGGTGCACCTGCAGTACATAGTGCTCGGTATGCTGGTGAGAATGCCACATCAGAGGAAAATACCCAAAAACTTTTATACCAAATGAAGGGTATTTCAACAAGATATGCTTATTTTGAGACCATATTTTGTCATTTCCAAAAAGGTGAATATAATTTTTTCATAGGAAAAATTGAAGGAGAAATTTCGCGCCAAATACAAGGTAGGTGTGGATTTGGTTATGATTCTATTTTTAAACCCATCCACTCTGATAAAACCTTTGGACAAATGACCTTAGAGGAAAAGAATAATTGTAGTCATAGATCCAAAGCCATAACTGCTTTGCATTTATTTTTACACAATTGATAGTTTATCAAATACTTGGTCCCTATCAAATTGCCTTCTGGATAGATTGATGTACTTTTATAGAGTGGAAAAGCGTATACTTTTTGGAATAATTTATCTTTTTTGGGGTGCCTATTGGGGCTGCTCGCAAGATAGTCTTCAGATCTTTCGTGCCAAGGTAGAAGACCAGTCTACAGGTCTTGCTATGCAAAGTGTTCATGTGGTAAACCTAAATGAAGTATCGGGTACCACAACAGACCTGAGTGGACAATTTGAAATCATGGCCAAAGTTCAGGATACTCTTTACTTTTCATATATAGGTTATAAACCCTTAAAAGTTGCTGTAACCAACGATATGATTCGTTTTGGCACTGCTATTTTTGAAATGACAGAACTAGCATTTGCCCTTGAAGAGATTGTCTTACAACCATATAGACTAACTGGATATCTTGATATTGATGTTCGCAACTCTCCAATTAATACATCACAGCGTTATAGTATTGCTGGTCTACCTAATTTGGGGTATGAATCTGGCGGTTCGTCTTTGAAAAATATTGCCAGGAGTTTCCGCTCATTATTTGATCCCTTAGATCTGATGTATAGTACTTTCAGTCGCAGAAGCAAGGAAATGCGTAAACTCAACAAAATGCGAAGTGATGAGAGTATTAGAGATTTATTGTCTGTTAAATTTGACCGTCAGGTGTTGATGCAATTTTTAAATTTAGAACCCGGAGAGATTGATGAAGTTCTGGGAAATTGTAATTACTCAGAAGTTTTTATGAAAGAGGCCAATGATTTACAGATTCTTGACGCCATCAGCAAATGTTATGAAGAATATCGGGTTTTGGTCATGTAATACGTTAGATAAATATAGCACTACGACACTGGCTTCAAGAGGAAGGGAAGTTCTTTCCCAAATTTAATATAGTGAATTCCTGCGGTGACTATTGTGACAATTAATTTACTAATAAAAGGGATTGAAAAATAAAGATAATAAATTCAGAAGCTTGTATAAAAGAGCTTTGACTCCGGGGATTGATAAACTATTGATTCAGGCCACCCGTGATTTGGAACGGGCAGTAGTGGATGACCCTTGTGGGATGATAGATGATTTGGATGATTTTGTAACAAAATGTCAGGATATGTCATGCCATCCTTCTAGGGTAAGGAGTCTATCTCGGATATTATGGCTATACGTTTCACAGACTCCAATAAAGCCCAAACGTGAGTTACAAAAGAAAATTGTTACTCAGGCGATTCACTGGTCTTGGACTTATAATCAGACAGCAATAATTTGCTATTGTACGAAAATAGTGGCTGAATATCAATTAGATTTTTGGGAATTGTTCACTATGCATCGAGATTATATAATGTATGAACAGCCCAATCAATCGTCAGGCGTTCAATCAATTATAAGAAACTATTTGATTTTCAATCCTTTCATTTGAAAACGATAAATAGATGTCTGTTTTAAGAATAAATTTGTTCTCACTGATTCATCTTGGACACAATTAATTATATTGGTTTAGCATCTATTCATACTCTATGAAAATATCAACACTTCAAGCCATTTCTCCCATTGATGGAAGATATTGGAATAAGGTTAAGGAATTAGCCAATTACTTTTCAGAAGGAGCACTTATAAAATATCGGGTATTAGTAGAGATTGAATACTTCATTGAGCTGTGCAAGTTAAAACTAGATAAGTTGTCTGGATTTGATCGAAATCACTTTGTTGCCCTCCGAAAGATTTATACTGAATTCACCTCAAAAGACGCTAAAAAAATCAAAAAGTTTGAAGCGCAAACTAATCATGATGTCAAATCAGTAGAATATTTTGTCAAATCAAAATTTAAAAAACTTGGTATAGGCAAGTATCAGGAGTTTATTCATTTCGGTTTAACTTCTCAAGATATCAACAATACGGCCATTCCTTTAAGTATCCGCGCTGCTTTTGAAGAAGTCTATTTACAAGACCTAAACATCCTTATTGAGGCTTTGGAAAGTTTGGCGGAGGATACTCGATTGACTGTTATGTTGGCCAGAACTCATGGTCAGCCTGCCAGTCCAACCAGATTAGGAAAAGAAATTCAAGTTTTTATTACCCGTTTGAAAAACCAAACTAACCTATTGCTTGAAATACCTCATGCGGCAAAATTCTCTGGCTCGACTGGAAATTTCAATGCTCATCAGCTGGCTTATCCTGAGATTAATTGGGAGAAATTCGCTAGAAATTTTGTACAAAACAATCTAGGGCTTGTATATAGTGTTCCAACGACCCAGATTGAACATTATGACTCTTTTGCCCTATTGTCAGATACCCTAAAGCGCATCAATACAATACTGATTGATTTCTGCAGAGACATTTGGGGGTACATTTCATTAGACTATTTCAAATTAAAAATCAATACTGCTGAGGTGGGATCTTCTGCGATGCCACATAAGGTGAACCCTATTGATTTTGAAAATGCTGAAGGAAACTTGGAATTAGCCAATAGTTTGTTTGCTTTTTTTTCAAGAAAGCTTCCTATTTCAAGATTTCAGAGGGACTTAACCGACTCGACCGTTCTCAGAAACGTTGGTGTTCCTTTTGCTCATACCGTAATTGCTCTTAAATCTATCTTAAATGGAATCCGAAAATTAGAAGTCAATGAATCGCAGATTAATCTTGATTTGGATAAAAACTGGCAAATAATCTCTGAAGCTATTCAAACTTTATTGAGAAAAGAGGGCTACGAAAAACCTTACGAGCAACTCAAGGAATTCACTCGTGTAAGTAAAGCGATAAATAAAGAATCAATCCATCTATTTATAGATTCATTGAATATCAGTGATGCTTTAAAATCCGATCTTAAAAAAATCACTCCGTTTAATTATATTGGTATCAGTTAGGAATTTATACCCGAATAATTCATATTAGGGGGTAATATTTGGGTTTATTTTATTAACTTGCAGTTAGTTATGTTCATTTTATAGTTCCATAAAAATCATTGATTCATGAATTCCATATTTTATCAAAAAAAGGGGGCTGTTATAGCCGATTTCAAAGGAGAGAGAGCTACTTCAGATGCTGCAATCACCTGAAGCCATTGAACGGAGTACTAGCTACCTCAAAGGGTTTTATCAGAAAATTATCGATAGGCGTCTTCAGAATCTGGTTGTTGATCCCGTAATTAAATTGGTTAAACAGCAAGTGTATGCCAACTGTCTGGGTTATGAAGATGCTAATGATCTAAACGCCATTTTAATTCCGTAGAATAAAATTGTCTGCCGGCTTAAGAAATCGGCTCTAATAACTTTAATGTGCAATCGATAGAAATGAAGCAAAAAAAGCATTAATTTTGTCGGTATCTGAACTATTACAATTATGAGTATAAACCCAGAAGAATATAACCTTCATCCAAATGTCTATAAAAGACTCGCAGAAGCAAAAAAGAACAGCGATCCCACCAATGATGCACTGCTCAGAGATCTAAAAAAAGGTAGCAGACCAGTGTATTTTTGGGATAGAATAATCGATGGATTGAACAGAAAAAAACACATTCGATTGATCATCCAAAGAGTAATACAAAGATCATTTCCGAAAGATTTTGATGATAACATGGAAATGCTGGAAAAGTACTACACAAAAAATGAAATTCTTGAGGTTTGCCTCAATCCTTATGAAAGAATCGATACTTGCCAACTTGAAAGGATAACTTCAAGATATAATACTAAGCCTATCCCATCCGGGACTATCGCATCAAGACGAGGAAAATTTTTAGACATAAACATTTTATTTGATAATGAAAAAGAATGCGCCAGCTGTTAGTGAACATCTATATCAGACTCTTCATGAATTGAAAGATTTAGACATTCTAAAATCCTTTTACCTCATTGGAGGAACTAATTTAGCATTACGCTTTAAACATAGAATATCAGTGGATATTGACTTATCCTCTGAAGAAGAAATATCGAAAGAAGATTTAAAAGAAATTTTTGAGATAGTGAAATCAAAATATCCAGAGAAAGAAGTGACTGCTACTATAAAAGATGAGAAAGAAGTCTATTATATGTCCATAGAGATATTTGACGAAAATGAAAAAGTCAAAGTAGATTTAATTGGTGATGTGCCTCTTTTAAATCCGACGGAAAAAGTCGGTGGAATACCTATGGCTTCTGTTGAAGATATCGCTTTATTGAAATTACTTGCGATAACTGATAGGACAACACAAAAAGACATTTATGATTTGGACGCCATCACTGATAGGATTCCTTTGATAAAGATTTACAATCTCGCTAAAAAGAAAGACAAATTATTAGAACACAGAGGTCCAGGCTTTTTCGAAAGCGGGAAAAGCCGTTCTGTTGTTACCACCCCAGAGGATTTATTGACATTTCTAGATTACGGATTAAATGATGCCTCAAATGATGATCTAGATTATATAGATAACTCAAAGATGTGGGAAGATGCTGTGGAAGGTTGGACTAAAAAAGTCCATGAACTATACAAGCAAATAGGGTTTGACTATAAAACCTATTCCTTCATCAATGACGATGGCGGTCCAAAAAAATAAAACCTGAATTTATTTGCAGTTTCTACAATAAAGTGATTAGAGCCAAGAAATCTAATTAGTAGTCAATAAACACAAGGAATCGATCGGTAACTTCAAGATGATTACATATAAGATGATTATCAACCATTATTTTGCAATTTTGCTGAGCTAACGAAGGACATGTGGTAAAGATTTAGGAGCAAGTTAAAACCTGGCTACTGAAACAAACTTCCGTCAAATGCTTGGTTCTATGATTGATATAGGTGGGAGTCTTATTTACTTATACTCCCCTACTTGCCGGATTTCAGTCAAATTAATAATAATCTGATAAGAACCAAATTATTGATTTTTGATACTCTAAATTTGGTGTCCATTTCCGTCTTATGAAAAAAATTCAAATGGTTGATTTGATAACTCAGTATCAAGCCATTTCAAAAGAAATAAAAATTGAATTCGACTCTATTTTGGAATCTGGTGCATTCATCAACGGACCAGCTGTTAGTCAATTCGAACAAATACTGTCTGAGTATTTAGAAGTCAAACACGTAATTGGTTGTGCCAATGGAACGGATGCACTTCAGATTGCTTTAATGGCTTTAAACTTCGATCCTGGAGATGAAATCATCACCACTAATTTCACTTTTGCTGCCACAGTAGAAGTAATCTATTTGTTGGGCCTTAAACCTATACTTGTGGATATTGACCCCAACACATTCAACATTGATTTGACTAAAATCAAGGAACATCTAACGGATAAGACCAAAGCGATAATGCCAGTACATCTATTTGGAAGAGTATGCCAAATGGATAAAATTACAGATCTAGCCAAAGAGCATGATTTGGTTATTATTGAAGATAATGCCCAATCTATTGGTGCCAGATATAATCACCCCAGGCTAGGTCAAAAGGCGGCAGGGACTTTAGGAGAATTTGGTACAACTTCCTTTTTTCCAGCAAAAAATTTGGGCGCCTATGGTGATGGTGGGGCACTATTTACTAACGATGATTCCCTTGCTCGGCAGGCTCGAACAATAGCCAACCATGGTATGTCCAGACGATACTATCATGATTATATAGGCGTCAACTCAAGATTAGATACTTTCCAGGCCGCCGTGCTAAAGATAAAATTAAATCATCTGGACACTTACATTCAAAAAAGAAGAGAAAGTGCAATTGAATATGGTAATCTTTTAAATGACATCCCAGAAATTATCTTACCGAATTTCCCAAAACAAGATGAAGAACATGTTTGGCACCAGTATACTATTCGAATTCTCAATGGGAAACGAGATCAATTGGGTCAACATTTAAAACTATCTGGAATTCCTTACGGAATATATTACCCTATTCCTCTCCATAAACAAAAGGCTTATATGAGTGAAGAATTCTCAGATGAGCAATTTCCAATTACAAATACATTTTCTAAACAAGTTCTTTCGCTACCAATGCACTCAGAACTAACAAATCAACAAATCAAATTCATCACCGATAGTATAAGAGAGTTTTTTCTTCGGAAATAAGATGATTGTACACATATTCCAATTAATCTTCTTCTTCGCTCTCATCTAGTTCAGATTGATATAGCATAGTACTCCGTGTTCTGAAAAATAGAAATGAAGATAACTTGGCTATAGAAAGGTTATTTTTGATTCAAAAGATTACTTGCTACGGGTTTATTCTTCTTTGATTGGCATCATTGTCTTGTTGCTTCCAGCAATATCTCTGCTTTCCAAAAAAGTCAGGTTATTTTTATATCATAGAAAAAAATACCGCAATCAGATCTACGGATTTCATAGATCACGAAAAGAAAAACTGATATGGCTTCATTGTGCTTCCTTAGGAGAATTTGAACTGAGCAAGCCACTGATTAAATTCCTTAAAACAAACCATCCCAAATTAGTTTTAATCCTCACTTTTTTTTCGCCCTCAGGATTGAAATCTAGCACTGAGGTAGAACACATAGATTTGGTCGGGTATCTCCCTTTAGACACTAGAAAAAGAGTTGGTCAGTTTTTAGAGATTACCAAACCTGATATGGCCATTTTAGTGAAATACGAATTTTGGCCGAATCTATTGTTTGAATTACATCGTAGAGATATCATTACTTATGCCATCTCTTGTCGATTTTATAGAAATCAATTTTTGTTTTACTGGTACGGAAAATGGCTTTTAAAACTAATTCAATCTATTGATCATCTCTTCGTACAAGAAGAGAAATCTAAAACATTGCTTGAGCGATATCAGTTTGATAATGTCTCAGTCTGCGGAGATCTGCGAATAGATAGAGTAATAGAAAACGCATCAAAATCATTTTCTAATGAGGTTATCCTTTCTTTTTTAGGAAGTTCCAATTGTATAGTTGCAGGAAGTACATGGGATAAGGATCATGAAATTTTATTACCAATTATTGGTAAAAAATTTTCAAAAATTATCATCGCACCACACGATATAAGTCCGGATTCAATCAGCAGTCTGGAACAAAAAATTCATGTACCCTATGAAAAATTTACATGCCCCAATCCAACAAATATTCATAAGGCCAAAATCCTTATCCTTGATACCATCGGAATTCTTTCGATGGTCTATAGGTACGCGCAAATAACTTATGTAGGTGGAGGGTTTTCTAAAAAGGGGCTTCATAACATCCTTGAGCCTTCTAGCTATTTTAAACCTGTCCTCTTTGGGCCTCATTACAAGCATTTTCCAGAAGCAACTGATCTAATTGAAAAAGGCATTGGATACTCCCTAAGAAATACAGATGACTTAAACAATGTAATTGATGATTTACTAGAAAATCCTAAAAGGTTATCCCACATAAGAGCAGAAACTCAAGAATACCTAACTAAAAATGAGGGCGGAACAAAAAAAGTCTATCAGTTTATACGTAACGAAATTAATATTGGCTAATATGCCCTATCTCTATTAATTCACCTAGAATAAACCCATCAAAACCCACTCATAAGTTTTATTTTGTATCCTTGGTTATGCAAACCCCATTAAAAAAGAGTACAAAAGTTATCAGGTGAAACTCATAAACTAACTGATTTCTATTTACACAGATTTTGCTATATTATCTTGAAAATTTTGAGATTAAGTATAGAATGCTAATTTTGTTTATCTCATAAATCTCACCAACTTGAAAAATATCTATTACCCTTTCGTTATTATTGCTGTTTTCTCTCTGCTATTTCTTAACAAAAGCTATAGCCAAATTGATAACCCCGTTTCAGCATTTCCCAATATTATTCTACTCATCGGAGATGGAAACGGGTTGTCCCAAATTTCTGCAGGTAATTATTCCTTGGGAAACCAAACATCATTTGACCGTTTTGAATTTGTAGGTCTCCAAAAACCCCATCCTGCTGATGATTACTTATTGACCGATTCCGCCGCAAGCGGTACAGCAATAGCTACCGGGAAGAAAACACTAAACGGCATGGTTGGAATGGATCCAGAGAAAAATGCTTTGACATCTATTCTTGAGATTCTCCATGAAAAAGGTTATAAATCCGCTCTAATTGCTACCTCCTCAATTGTCCATGCAACACCAGCAGCATTCTATGCTAAAGTCGAAGCCCGAAGAGAATACCAAGAAATTGCCAAACAACTCATGACATCCCCTGTTGATATTTTTATCGGCGGAGGGAAAAAGCATTTTACTGATCGAAAAGACGATAAAAACTTATTAGCCGATAATTCTGTTTTTGATTTTGTAGATAGTCTAGAGGAATTCAAACAAAGTAATTCAGATAAAATTGGATTTCTGACTTATCCCGATGAACCACCTTCCATATTAGATGGTAGGGAACCAAGATTAGCAGTATTAATTCAAGCTGTTTTGGAAAAATTAGATGGAGAAAATCCTTTCTTCCTAATGGTTGAAGGTTCACAAATTGACTGGGCTGGTCATGCTAACGATATTGAATTTTTGCTTGAAGAACTTCGTGAGTTTGATGAGGCAATTAATTTATCTCTTGATTTTTCAAAAAAAAATGCTTCGACTTTAGTGATTGTAACAGCTGACCATGAAACTGGAGGTCTTTCAATTACCGGGGGGAGTCAATCAAAAGATACAATTGTTGATTCATGGGGAACAGGAGGTCATACGGCCACCTTTATTCCAGTATTTAGCTCTGGCTATAAAGCAATTGATTTCGCTGGAGTCTATGATAATACCGAAATATTTGCCAAACTCCTGAATCTTGTTTCTCAATGATCCCTCTCCATTATTGTGAGGAATAACAATTCAAGGTTTTTATTCAAGACATAATTATAACTTGACATTTTAATAATTAAAAAAATTGCATGAATCGTATAATATATTTTCTACCTCTGACGATATCCTTGGGATTTTTTTTAGGCTGTCAATCTTCTCAGTCTGATCAACAAAAACTATCTGAGGTTATCGAATTGTATGAGAATCATACCTCATATTCCAAAGATTTTCCCCTTGGGAACTATTCTCATGAGCGATTTGATGAAGACGATGCTTTTTATTCTGAATTACAAAAAAGCATAAGTCAAATCAACAAAGAAAAACTTGATGAATCAGATGAAATATCCCTTGAGATCCTCTCATTTTTAATAGATGAGAGTAGAACCCAGTACAGATTCAATAGACATTGGAATCCAATATTGTCGGATGCTGGATTTCATATCTCATTGACTTTCCATGTTCGAGATCTAACAAATAAAACAGAAGTGATTGACTATATGAAGTTTTTGGAAGCGATTCCAACCTACATTGAACAACAAAAAAAATTAATTAGAAAAGGTCTTGATTCGGGAATCTCTCAACCACTAGTAATCTTTAAAGGATACGAATCAAGTTATAGGCAACACATAACCTCAAACGCAGAAAAGAATTTTTACTTCAGCCCCCTAAAAAACTTACCCGATGTTTTGACAGTACAATTCAGAGATTCAATTATCCAGGTTGGAAAATCACTTATTGAAGAAAATATAATCCCCACATTTCAATCAATTGAAGACTTTTTTGAAAACGAATACTTTCCACATACCCGCACCACAATCGGAACTTCAGCAATTCCTGATGGTGAGGCTTATTATCAATCTAGAATTGACTACTATACTACCCTAAAATTAACTCCACAAGAAATACATGATAAAGGTTTAGAGGAAGTAGATCGGATTCGGAATCAGATGCGAATTATTATTGATGATTTGAATTTTGATGGAGATTTTGACTCTTTTTTGACCTTTCTGAGAACAGACCAGCAGTTCTATGCCCAGACCCCCGAAGAATTGCTTCAATTTGCTCGAGACGTATCAAAAAGGCTTGATGCCCAACTACCAAAATACTTTATTACCCTACCGAGAAAACCGTACGGAGTAATAAAAGTGCCTGATGCCATTGCTCCAAAATATACCGGAGGGAGGTACGTTGGTACCGACATCAATAGTACCCAGCCTGGTTATTATCTTGTCAATACCTACAATCTATCAAGCCGGCCTCTCTATGTAATTCCATCTCTTTCAGCCCATGAGGCTGTTCCTGGTCACCATCTTCAAAATGCCCTTAGTAAAGAACTCTCTGATCGTATTCCCAAATTTCGCCGTCAATTGTATTTATCAGCCTATGGAGAAGGATGGGGTCTATACTCAGAATATTTAGCCAATGAAATGGGCATATATAGAACCCCATATGAAGTCTTTGGACAATTGACCTATGAAATGTGGAGAGCTTGCCGCTTGGTTGTCGATACAGGAATTCATGCTTTTGATTGGACAAGAGAGCAAGCTGTAAACTTCATGAAAAAAAACACTGCTTTATCCATTCACGAAATCAATACCGAGATAGATCGATATATATCTTGGCCAGGACAAGCACTCTCATATAAAATTGGAGAAATAAAAATTCGAGAACTCAGAAAAAAAGCAGAAAATATACTAGGCAACGATTTTGATATACGTGCTTTCCATGAGGTTATTCTAGAGGAAGGAGTTGTTACCCTTCCAATCCTAGAGAAGAGAATTTTAGATTTCATTGATCAACATCAAAACAAATCTTCTGGAACATAGTCTCAGATGCTAAAGGATAAAACCCGCATTTTTCGAAAACCAATGGGTCCAATAGTAGTTCAAGGCCCAGTCGAATTAACAGACCATAATGGAAAGATTTTAAACACTAAATCCACATTTAGCCTTTGTGGATGTGGTCGTTCCTCGAAATTGCCTTTTTGTGATGGTACACACAAGAAACCGACTATTTAAATCTCAATTCTGGAATAGTGAACTTCACAGAGACTCCCAAAACCACATCTCAATAATCAAGTGTCGAAAAAATGAAGGTAAACACAGTTCTTCAAAATAAAGATGTGTTGATTAGTTTGTAAATTGCAATCCTACCAACCAATTGGAATTTTATGAAGACTCTTTCCATTTATACCCTTTTACTGTTCTTGTTTGCATCTAACCCACTCCTTTGTCAAAAAAACAAAGAAAAATTATATAACACCAACAAAGAAAATATTGCTGCCAGTGGTTATGACATTGTAGCCTATTTCACGCAGAATGCCCCAGTCGAGGGAAATCGGGATGTCTTTTCTGTTCATCAAGGAATCACCTATTTATTTTTAAATCAAGAAAACAAATCATTGTTTGATCAAACCCCAGAAAAATATATTCCCCAATACGGTGGTTGGTGTGCATATGCTATGGGTAAAAAAGGTGAAAAGGTTTCGATAAACCCAAAAGCTTTTTCGATCGAAGAAGGGAAATTATATCTCTTTTACAAAAAAGGTGGAGTAGACACTCTTAAACGTTGGCTAAAAAACACAGCAGAGTTAAAATCCAAGGCAAGCACACAATGGTCTAAACACTTATCAAAAAGTTCTTCGTAAAACACTTAAGATCTAAATCATGAAACTACCCATTTGGCTGTATATACCTAGAATAATTGTTGCAGGAATCTTGGTTCAATCGCTTTATTTTAAATTCACGGGACACCCTGAGGCAGTACATATTTTCTCAACCTTAGGAGTTGAACCCTGGGGAAGACTGGGCTTGGGAATGATTGAATTAATAACTGGAATTCTATTATTGATTCCACAAACAGTCTTAAAAGGGTTGGTTATGGCAATCGGATTGATGGCAGGAGCTATACTAACCCATTTATTTACTGAGGTAGGTGTTGTGGTCCAATGGGATGGAGAGTCTGATAATGGAACACTGTTCGGGATGGCCATAGTAGCTTTAGTTTTGAGCAAATTCACTTTTATCGTCATATCAAAAAAATTTTCGGTAAGACCTTGGAGACTTTTCTTTGATGTAATCACTCTCAATAGGTAGTCCTTTTATGTATAAACTTATGATCATCCTTAAAAGAATCTACTATTATGAATATTGGCCATTCTGGATTTTTTATATACCTATTTTCATCTATTGCCTATACCTTGGGATAAAATCTCGAACTCTGATGTACTTTACTTCAATCAATCGATGCATGAATTTTGGAGGAATATTTCTGAGTTCGAAATACAGCTATCTCAAAAAAATCCCAGCAATTTGGATACCCAAAACATGTATCATAAATAAGCAATCAACTGTAACTACCATCAAAAGCCAACTAGCAAAACATAATTTATCTTTTCCAATAATTGCCAAACCAGACATCGGAGAAAGAGGTAAATCAGTAGCCAAAATATCTTGTTTGAAAGACCTGGCGAGCTATTGTCAACATACCAAATATCAAACCATTATTCTTCAACAATATATTGACTACCCTATAGAGTTGGGTGTTTTGTTTTATAGAGATAACGATGGTATAGGTAAAATCACTTCTATTGGTCTAAAGAAATTTTGTACAATCACAGGAAATGGGAAGTCCACTCTTGGGAAATTGGTTGTCAAGAATCCCAGGATTTCTGTTAGAAAAAAAGAACTGAAATCAAAGTTTAGCAATCAATGGGACAAAATTTTAAAAAAAGGGGAAAGTATTCTAATTGAACCTATTGGAAATCACAATTTAGGCACTATGTTTTTAAATGGAAATTATAGATACTCTACCGATATGCTTGACTGGATAAATTCAGTTGCCTCAAAAATTCCAAATTTTGATTACGGCCGGTTCGATTTACGTATTAAAAATTGGGATAGTTTTAAAAATAGAACTGGAATCAAGATTCTGGAAATAAACGGAGTGAATTCTGAACCAATTCATATTTATTCTCCAAAATTTGGACTAATCAATGCTTATAGAGAACTATTTACACATATGCGCATTATTCAACGCTTAAGTTCGAATAAGATTGATACTCCCACGGTCTCAATAAATAATTTTCTGCGAGCAATTGTTGATTTTAAAAATAAAAAAGAACAACATGCCTTAAGTATAACAATATGAAAAATTTAGAACCTCATAAAATTGTGCTCAATCAGTTAAAGAATTTGGTGAATACCATCCCAGTTAATGAATTTACAGCAAAATGTGATATTCTCTATAACGCTTCCATTGGTGAACACTTTAGGCATATCATTGAGTTCTATAGGTGTTGTCTGTTTAACAGAATAGATGGAATAGTCAACTATGATTTGCGTCCTCGTGATAAGGCACTTGAGACCAATCCTTCAATTGGGATAAAAGCCATTGAAAAGATTATAGATCATCTAAAAAAACTGTCTGATCCCCATAAAACAGATCTTAGATTACAATTAGAATGTATTATAGATCCGAATGGAATTCCAACCAATTTAGAAAGAGAACTCGCATTTTGTATGGATCATTGTATCCATCACCAGAGCATCATAAAAGTAGGACTAAAGGCAAGAGGACTTGAATCTCTAGTTGATAAAAATTTTGGCGTCGCTTTCTCAACTCAAAGATATCGGGAGAAATGTGTATCGTAACCTATGTCCCCACAACTACAGGCTTTATCTTAACTTTCAATAGGGATGAAAATCCAGAAAGGCTAGCTTTACCACCAGATTACCATTACTTTTTTAACCAGCTATTGTTATATCCAGAAGATACAAAAGCTAGAGGTAGTTGGTTTGCGATAAATCTAAAACGCTATCGACTAGGATGCATTATGAATGCACAACAACCTCAAGATTCCTATCCTACCAAGTCGAAATCCAGAGGGTTATTTTTACTCTATCAACTAATTTACCAAAACTCCGAAGGTCAATTGGTTGATTACAGACTTAGGGATTATCTCCCTTTTAAATACTTATCTCTGGAATTTAAAACCAAACCTTTTACTCTGGTGGTTTATCATTGGGACGGAATTAAACTATCCCAAAAATCCAAGGACATCAATAAAAGGGACATCTGGAGCTCACTATCTCTCTACAGCGGGGAAAAACATCTTGAGAATAAAGAGATATTTGATAAATGGACTTCTGAGAACAAGGGAACTGATCAAGATGGTCTTTTAGAATTACACCATAATCAATTTAATCAACCCTTAAAAAGTAAAAATTTCTATCCTCATCAACAAGATCTTCCTATTCAAACCGTGAGTGTAACTTCGCTGAAAGTAGATGAAGTGAACAAAAAAATGATTCACTTAGACCTGGTGAAAAAACAAAAAATTTTCAGAGAGTTTTACTAAACTAGTAAGCTCGGGCAAAAACTACTCTTCCATTTGAAGGTTTTCCCGAATAGATGCATTTTCCCTCCTCCATCAATCTTTTTTGGGGGACACAACGAATTGAGGCTTTGGTCATGTTCTGAATTGCTTGTTCGGATTCACTTGTTCCATCCCAATGGGCTGAAATAAAGCCTCCTTTGTCGTTCAATATCTCTATAAAATCATTCATAGAATTTGCCTCGAAGGTATTTTCCAATTGAAACTTTAGGGCTTTTTGAAACATTTCACCTTGCATAGAAGCCAGTTTATTTTCTACATATTGATAGAGAAAATCCAAGGACACAATCTCTTTTTCCGAAGTTAACCGATAGGCTACTTCTGCTTGATTATTGTTAATATCTCTAGGACCTAGTGAAATTCTAATTGGAACCCCCTCAAGTTCATATTGATTGAACTTAAAACCAGGCTTTTGATTTCTGCGATCATCGAATTTTATTCGAAATTTCTTTTCTTTAAAATGGTTTAGTATTTCTATTGCTTTATTTGAGACATCTTGGTATTGATCATCAGTTTTATATATGGGTATGATCACGATTTGAATCGGAGCTAAATTTGGAGGCAGGACTAATCCTTTATCATCTCCATGGGTCATCACAAGTGCACCCATCAATCGAGTTGATACACCCCAAGAGGTTGCCCATACATAATCAAGTTTTCCTTTTTGGTTGGCAAACTTGACCCCAAAAGCTTTGGCAAAGTTTTGTCCCAAAAAATGAGATGTCCCGGCCTGGAGAGCTTTTCCGTCTTGCATCAGTGCCTCAATACAATAGGTTATTTCCGCTCCTGCAAAGCGTTCGTTATCGGTTTTGGTGCCTTGAATAACGGGAACAGCCATATAGTTTTCCGCAAAATCCCTATATATTTCGTTCATTTTTTGGGCTTCAATAAGGGCTTCTTGTTTTGTGGCATGAGCAGTATGGCCTTCTTGCCAAAGGAATTCAGATGTTCTCAAAAAAAGTCTGGTGCGCATTTCCCAGCGTACTACATTTGACCATTGATTCAAAAGTATGGGTAAATCCCGATAAGACTGAATCCAGTTTTTGTAGGTACTCCATATAATGGCCTCAGAAGTTGGACGAACAATCAGTTCTTCTTCGAGTTTTGATTCTGGATCAACCAATAATTTTCCTTTCTGGGTTGGATCATTTTTTAATCTATAATGTGTAACTATTGCACACTCTTTGGCAAATCCTTCGGCATTTTTTTCTTCTGCCTCAAATAAAGACTTAGGAACAAACAGTGGAAAATATGCATTTTGATGACCAGATGCTTTAAACATTTTATCCAATTGGGCCTGCATCTTTTCCCAAATGGAATAGCCATTGGGTTTGATAATCATGCAACCCCGCACAGCGGAATTTTCAGCTAAGTTGGCTTTAACTATTAGCTCGTTATACCATTTAGAGTAATCTTGAGAACGTTTGGTTATACTTTTTGACATGATGAGTTTGGCACAACTTTTGTATATTAATTTAGTAAAACAAAAGATTGGCAAATTTAGTTATAAGATATTCACTATAAAATCAAAGAAAATGAAAAATTCAAGAACAATTTATTCGATAATGTTTACAGGAAAAATGATTTTATTCGCTTTTCTACTCAGTGCTTGTGGTGGATATTATTCAAATTTACCTGCTGACGGTATTTATGCTACCCGCACAATAGAAATCAATCATTCCGAAACACCCAGACAGAATAAGTCAAATTATTACAAAAACTATTTCAATAATCTATCCCAGCAGGAGTCTCTTCCCCATAGTTCTGATCCTATTGTTCACCAGGATTCAATTATTACAGACATAGAGGGTTACTCTCAATATGATGAATCTTATCCAGAAACCCAAACATACCAGAGCAATGCTCCATGGGGAAAGAATTCGAGTACAACCAAGATCATCATCAGAGACTACAGTTATCCGGTATATTTCGGATATGGATTGTTTCAGCGACCTTGGAGACTAGGGTTCAGGCCATTTGGACATAGATATTACGGACATTTTTATGACCCATACTATGATGCCGGATTTTATGGTTCTTACTATGGCTACGGTAGATTTTATGATCCATACACTTACAACCCCTACTATGGGTATGGAGGTTTTTATAGCCCATATTCATATCCTCCATATTATGGATACGGAGGATATTGGGTGTCGAGACGATTTAGATCTTGGGACACATATTCCTATGGTGACTGGGACAATTCACCTGGATACAATAGATTCTATAGAAAAGAGGGCTATTCAGGAGTTTCTTTTTCCAGGGGGCGCCGGGGTGAAGGTGGTGTCACTACTGGTAGAACGAATAGTAAAAGTAGAAAAGAAATAAAAGAGCCAAATAATAATAGATCTTCAGTTAAAAATGATCTCTCAACACGGATAATCATGGCTCGCTTACAGGCTGGCAGAAATTCTTCTGGAATTTATAACGGTACCACAGATCCACAACTAACGAGAAGCTACTCAAGCGGATCATCTCAAGTCCGATCAACCAGTAAAGTACCTGCCGGGGTTAAATCTAGTTCAAGAAGCAGTTCAGGTAAAATAAGCTCAACACGTCAAGGTAGGACTGAGAGCAATCAAAGAAAAATCAGCCCAAGAACTCCAGATTATCAACTCTCAAGACAATCAGGCAGTAGTTCTATAAACTCTAAATCAAAGGTTGAAAACCCTCGGTATAAAGTCCAGTCTTCTCATTCTTCAAGCGGGAGAAATAGCAGTAGTAGTTCCAATACTAGGCCTTCATCAAATAATCAATACCGTAAATCAGCCTCAGGTGTAACAAATAGAAATCAATCGACTGGATATAGCAATTCATCGAATAGATATTCAACACCATCAAGAACAACTCAAGTTCAAAAATCAACTTATAGATCGCCTAGTCGAACAACTTCTTCACGATCATCAAACAAAACCGTCAGTAAAAGTTCACAGACCTATCAAAACAAAACATCTCAAAAAAGTTATCAGCCCCGAAATTCTTCTTACAATAGTTCAAGGAATTCCAGCAGCCAAACAAGAAGCCAACCCACTAGGTCTTCTTATAGCAGTTCAAGGTCTAGTTCTTCTAATTCAAGAGGCAGGTCTTCATCTTCAGGACGGAGAAATTAATCCTTTAAAATGAAACTTAAACATCTAATTCTATCTTTAGTAATTACTACATTTTCTGCTACAATTGTAGGTCAGAATGTCAATGATGTATTTACTTTTTCGAAATCTCCCTTACAGGGTACTGCACGATATATTTCAATGGGGGGAGCATTTCAGGCATTAGGTGGAGATTCTTCTGCGGTTCTTTCCAACCCTGCCGGAAGTGTTGTTTTTTTGAATAGCGAGTTTAACTTCTCTGTATTCTATGACAATAAAAACACCGCTTCTATTTATAATAATTCTAGGACTCAGATGACTGGAAATGAATCAGATGTCTTTAGTTTGGGGCAAGCCTCGTTGATATTCCCTTCTGGATATTTCGGTAGTGCATACGGTAACAACAAAGTTACATTTGGAATAATTTACAGTGGCAGAAACTATTATAAAAATGATTTTGTCGTTAATGGCACAAACTCCACTGGCATTGATTCATACTTTTTAAACTATTCTGATGGTGTTAGATTAGAGGATATAGAAATCTTTGAAAATGAAACTATTGTCCAGCGATATTCAGATTTGGGCTCTGACGAAGGGTTTGGAGCACAACAAGCCTTTTTGGGATATCAATCCTTCTTGATAAATCCTATCTATCCAGATGACAATACCTCATCCCAATATAGATCTGCTCTTTCGGAATATGAAGAATTACCCCTTGATCAGAAGGCAATCTACAATCAAAGTGGTTCTAATCATCGACTTTCATTTAATTTGGGGGCTGAAATTGACAGTCGGTTGTCTTTAGGCGTTAATGCTCATCTTGATTGGTATCGTTATACTCAAACCGATGAATTTCAGGAAACGGGATACGATCCTGATTCTCCATTCTCAAGATTTGATTTTGGAAATGAATTTGACACTAGAGGACAAGGTATTTCGCTTCAAATAGGTGGGATAGCGCGAATAACCGATCAGTTTCGAGTTGGGTTGACCTATGATACTCCTCAGTGGATTGAATTTGAAGACCAAACCAGCCAGTATGTTTATAATCATGATATTGTGTTCGAGCGCATTCCTAAACCCATCCTGAATGTGTATCCTCCTCATTTTTTACGAATTGCTGCCAAATATTCATTTGGCGCTGCCTATGTATTCAATCAAGCGGGACTGATTTCTATAGATTATAGCTTACAACCTCTTCAGAATTCGAAGTTTTCTGAAACTTTCAATGATGATTATCAATTTTTTTCAGAACTCAATACTGACGTAAGTAATTACTTTCAGACAATTTCTTCTTTGAGGATTGGAGGTGAGCTTAATTTTAATCAATTCAGCATTCGTGGTGGATTTTATCGTCAGACATCACCTTTTGTCGACATTAATCAACAAATTCAAGGTTTTACTGGTGGAATAGGATATAAGTTTGGCCCACATCAGATTGATGCAGCTATTGTCAGTGATAGCAGAACAACCCAACATCAATTTTACTCAAGATATGTCAATAACGGTGGAAAGCCTTTTTCCTACTATTTAGAAAATGCTCCGATTGGTATAACCTTGAGTTATCATTATAAATTTCTTTGATAGAGTTTCCATTTAATGGGGTCTATTGAATTCGGCTCTGTTACTTTGAATTGTTGTTCATCGCTATTTAGTTTTCATCAAGAGTAAAACGGCAAAAGAGATGTACTTTGACAATCAATTGAATATGAAGTTAAAATCCGATGAAAAGTAACCGGCATTTTAGGGATTTGTATGTATGCGATAACCTCCCTGTATTACGGAGTTTACCCGACAATACAATAGACCTGATCTATCTTGACCCTCCCTTTAACTCAAAAAAAGAGTATTCTGCTCCAATAGCAACCAAAGCTGAAGGTCAAAAATTTGATGATACCTGGAAATGGGATTCATTAAATACGAGGTGGCTAGGAGAAATAGACCGGAAAAATGGGGGTCTTTCATATCTAATTCATACAGCCCGGGTCATCCAAGGGGACGGAACAGCAGCTTATCTTACTATGATGGGGATACGTTTACTTGAAATGCAAAGAGTCCTTAAACCAACAGGATCTATTCATCTTCATTGTGATGATACGGCAAGTGCATATCTAAAAGTATCTATGGATGCTGTGTTTGGACATGAAAATTTCAAGAATGAAATCATATGGCACAGAACCACAGCTCATAACAACGTCAAGAAGTTCAGAAGGGTAACCGACACGATTCTCTTTTATACAAAGACTAGTAAATATACCTGGAACCCTGAAACGATATCTATGCCATTATCATCAAAACAACTTAAGGAGAAGTACACCCAAAAAGATAGTTCAAGAGGTCTTTACCGAAGCGAGAATCTCATAGGAAGAGGTTTTTCAAAGGGAGAATCAGGAAAACCCTGGCGAGGGTTTGATCCCACCAAAAACCATAGACATTGGTCGATTCCACTTACTGGGACTTATGCCAAGTGGATTGAGGAAAATATCATTCCCAACTATCGTAAAATGAAGTCCCTACATGAGCGATTGGATGCTCTATACAATGCCGATATGATCATACTTCCAGAAAAAGGAAAAAGAATATGGCCAGGACTCAAGCGCTATGCAGCATCGGATATAGGAATAAGGCCTCAGAATTTAATTCTGGATCCCATAGGATTTACCAATTTCAATAAAAAAGGAAGGGTAAAAGGAGATGAATATACAGGCTGGGCAACCCAAAAGCCTTTGGAATTAATACGTCCTTTAATTAAAGTATCCTCCAACCCCGGAGATTTAGTGCTGGACCCTTTTTGCGGATGTGCTACAGCGTGTGTAGCTGCAGAAATGGAACAACGGCAGTGGATAGGTATTGATCTCTGTGAAGAAGCGGAAACGATCACAAAATACAGACTAGATGAGTCTGTCAGTACTGATCTTGAGGCAACAACTAATGGAGTGAAAATAAATGTCATCAAACAAGAACCCAAGCCTTATATACCCATAGAATAAGGAGGATTGTTTACTCTCCCCCGCACCTATCGTACCCGAGAGAACATCAATAAACTATATGGGAATCAACAAGGTAATTGTCCCGGTTGTGGAAACCACTATAGAGTTAAGGATATGCATATAGACCATATCACCTCGAAAAGTAAAGGTGGAGGTGATGAGATTGAAAATCTGCAACTTCTCTGTGGTCATTGTAACTCAACAAAAGGAACAGGAACAATGGATAATATGGACAAAAAGAATCGACCCTCTCCATCGAAATTCAAATGTTTAAACTGCGTATCTTCTATAAATGCTGATATCCATGCTGCCAATAACATCAGGGACACCGGAGCATGTTCCTTCTTGCAAAGTTATTATTCCCTTTCAGAGGATTTTGGGAGTTAAGAGTGTTCATTGTTGAATCAGGCTATGTTACATCGAACCATTAAAACACCTTTAATCCTTCGTGGTCGTAAAGGAAAAAAGGGGGTGCGTCAACATCATTGTCATGAAAAGTGAGGTAAATATAGCTATCGCCCATTCAAAGCGATTTCTACTCACGCATTAAGTGCGGTAGAACCAGGGATAACAAAGCCAAAATAAGTCCCATTGTGAAACTTGACCATGCATGCGATTACTTTAGGTATAATCTGGGTAAAAATCGATTCGTCTGAAAAATCAATTATATAATCTTAAATATTTATTAACTTTGGGATTGTTTGTGCTAGATTGTCTTATTTATGTGTTATGGTCTATATTCACGATTTACCCCCACCCTTATTATCGGAATTTAAGCTGGTAAGCTCTATAGTATT
>MPMN01000033.1 GCA_002238525.1 Flavobacteriaceae bacterium bin25 | reverse complement strand
TTCAATCAATGTAGCCTTTGAAAAAGTACCCTATACCATCACTACAAATTCAGGTGATGGAGGTTCTATTACTGAAAATCAATCTGTGAAACACGGCGATAATGTCAGCATCACTGCAACACCAAGTGCAGGCTATCAAATAGCATCATGGTCAGGTAATTGTGGGACATTTAGTCAATCCACGAATCCTGCAACCTTCACAGCAACCAAAGATTGTTCAATCAATGTAGCCTTTGAAAAAGTACCCTATACCATCACTACAAATTCAGGTGATGGAGGTTCTATTACTGAAAATCAATCTGTGAAACACGGCGATAATGTCAGCATCACTGCAACACCAAGTTCAGGCTATCAAATAGCATCATGGTCAGGTAATTGTGGGGCCTTTAGTCAATCCACGAATCCAGCAACTTTCACAGCAACCAAAGATTGCTCTATTAGTGTAGCCTTTGAAAAAGTACCCTATACCATCACTACAAATTCAGGTGATGGAGGTTCTATTACTGAAAATCAATCTGTGAAACACGGCGATAATGTCAGCATCACTGCAACACCAAGTGAAGGCTATCAAATAGCATCATGGTCAGGTAATTGTGGGACATTTACTAAATCCACGAATCCTGCAACCTTCACCGCAACCAAAGATTGTTCTATCAGTGTAGCCTTTGAAAAGAAATCCTATACCATCACCACAAATGCAGGCACAGGTGGAACCATCACTGGAAATCAATCTGTACAACATGGAGAATCTGTAAGTATCACTGCTACACCAAGTACGGGTTATCAAATACAATCGTGGAGTGGAACTTGCGGTACCTATAGCAAGAGTACGAATCCAGTCTCCATTACTGCTACCAAAGATTGTTCCATCAGTGTAGCCTTTGAAAAGGTATCCTATACGATTACTACCAATGCCGGTGCTGGAGGTACAATTACAGAAAATCAATCTGTAAAACATGGAGAATCGGTAAGCATCACAGCCACACCCAGTACTAGTTATCAAATACAATCATGGTCTGGGAATTGTGGGACTTTCACCAAATCAACCAATCCCGCCACTTTTACAGCATCAAAAAATTGTTCTATCAGTGTTTCTTTTGAACTAAAAACCATTGAAAAAATCTCTTATACCATTACTACATCTGCAGGAACTGGTGGTTCTATTACCCAAAATCAGCGTGCGGAAGATGGTGAAACAGTCAGAATTACTGCAACTCCTGATACAGGCTATCAAATAACCTCATGGTCAGGGTCTTGTGGAACTTTTACAAGTTCAACCAATCCCGCCACTTTTACAGCAACAAAAAATTGTTCTATAAGTGTTTCTTTTGAAAAAGTAACTTATACCATTACTACAAATGCAGGTATAGGCGGAACAATCACAGAAAATCAATCAGCAGAACATGGTGAATCGGTAAGCATCACTGCCACACCAAGTACAGGTTATCAAATAGCATCCTGGTCAGGGTCTTGTGGAACTTTTACAAGTTCAACCAATCCCGCAACTTTTACAGCAACCAAAGATTGTGCTATCAATGTAGCCTTTGAAAAGAAAACTTATACGATAACCACTAATGCCAATGATGGGGGAACAATCACAGAAAATCAATCAGTAAAACATGGAGAATTCATAAGTATCACAGCAACACCCAATGCCGGATATGGTGGATATGAATTGAAAAGCATGAAAAGTAATTGTGGACGATTTTCAAAAAATGGTAATACCATCACTTTCACTGTAACAAAAAAATGTTATGTGAGAGCAAAATTTCAAAAAATAATACATACCATCACCACTAGTGCCGGTGAAGGGGGATCTATTATAAAAGATATAAAAGTAGTAGCTAGAGCAAGAGTGTTCATTACTGCTACAGCAGATACTGGTTATCAAATAGCATCATGGTCAGGAGATTGCGGAACTTTTAATAAAGAAACCAATCCAGCTAGGTTTATAGCCACTAAAAATTGTTCTATCAGTGTAGCCTTTGAAAAGATACCCTATCTCATCACTACCTCAGCTGGTGATGGAGGAACTATTACCCAAAATCAAAATGTTGTACATGGTGAATCCGTAAGTATATCTGCTACCCCCAATGCTGGTTATCAAATATCCTCATGGTCTGGGAATTGTGGGACATTTTCTAAATCAATAAATACCGCAACGTTTACTGCATCAAAAAATTGTTCTATCAGTGTTTCTTTTGAAAAATTATCCTATACCATTACTACCTCAGCTGGTGATGGGGGTTCTATTACATCAAATCAAAATGTAAATCATGGCGAATCCGTAAGTATATCTGCTACCCCCAATACAGGATATCAAATAGCCTCATGGTCTGGTAATTGTGGAACTTTTGAAAAATCTACCAGTATAGTAAGATTTACTGCATCTAAAAATTGTTCTGTCAGTGTTTCTTTTGAAAAATCATCCTACACCATTTCAACCTCAGCTGGTAATGGAGGGACGATAACAAGCAATCAAAATGTCCAACATGGCGAATCCGCAAGTATATCTGCTACCCCCAATACAGGTTATCAAATTGCCTCATGGTCTGGGAATTGTGGAAATTTTGACCAATCGACCAATCCAGTAAGCTTTACTGCATCAAAAAATTGCTCTATCAGTGTAAGCTTTGAAAAGACATCCTATACGATTACCACTAGTGCAGGTAATGGTGGGACCATCACCCCCAATCAAAATATCAAAGATGGAGAATCCGTAAGTATTACCGCAAAACCTAATACAGGCTATCAAATTGCCTCATGGTCTGGGAATTGCGGAAATTTTGACCAATCGACCAATCCAGTAAGCTTTACTGCATCAAAAAATTGCTCTATCAGTGTAAGCTTTGAAAAGACATCCTATACGATTACCACCAGTACAGGTAATGGTGGGACTATCACCCCAAATCAAAATGTAATTCATGGAGAATCAGTTAATATCACAGCTACTCCTAACGATAAATACCAAATAAAGGCATGGTCAGGAACTTGCGGGACATTTTCCAAATCAACGAATACCGCAACCTTTACTGCATCAAAAAGTTGTTCACTATCGGTCTCTTTTGAAAAAGTATCTTATACCATCAATACTAATGCAGGAACGGGAGGTTCTATTACCCCCAATCAAAATGTAATTCATGGAGAATCTGTAAGTATTACTGCAAAACCTAATACAGGCTATCAAATTGCCTCATGGTCTGGGAATTGCGGAACATTTAGTTCATCAGATAACCCAGTAAGATTTACTGCATCAAAAAATTGCTCTATCAATGTAAGCTTTGAAAAATTATCTTATACCATCACTACCTCCGCTAGTGATGGTGGGACAATTAGTGCCGGCATTGAATCAGTGGAACATGGTCAATCAGTCAGTATAACAGCAACCCCAAGTACAAACTATGAAATAAGTTCATGGTCAGGAAGTTGCGGGAATTTCTCCAATAACCGAGAAACTATTCAATTCACTGCTACCAAAAGTTGTTCTGTTGGTGTGCATTTTGACAAAGTAAAATACTTTGTTTTTACAGTATCGGATATAGGAGGGACAATCACAGCACCCAAATATATAAAACATGGAGAGCAATTTACAGTTACAGCATACCCCAAACCGGACAGCACTATCTATAAATGGACAGGAGATTGCGGAACTTTTAGTAGATTGAGTAATTCGGTAACCATTACCGTTACCAGTACCTGTTATCTAGGTGTACGATGGCTCATCCCCAGTGAAAATTTCATCGAACTTGATTCCAATGGAGTTACCATAAAAGTTAAATCTGGTCTTTCGCAACGTGATGTTGTAGGAAGAGAAGCATGGATAGATTATGGAGGCGAAAATGGTGTAGTAGATTATCTAATCGTTGATGATTTTATGCTCAAACAAAGAATCAGTCTAGGGAAAAGTGTGGATAAAATAGTAACTACCTATGTCACTAATATGAACGGATTATTTCGCAATAAATACCTGTTCAACGAAGATATCAGCACCTGGGATACTTCGAATGTCATCAGTATGAATTCTATGTTCAACCAAGCTTCTGCTTTTAATCGTGATATCGGTAATTGGGATGTGAGCAAAGTAATCGATATGAGGAATATGTTTAGAGAAGCCCATAATTTCAATCAAAATATCGGTGGTTGGAATGTAAGTAATGTAACCCTTATGAATGGAATGTTCTCCAATTATGATGAAGGAGGAAGATTCAACCAAGATATCAGTACTTGGAATGTAAGTAATGTAACCGATATGAATTCTATGTTTAATGGTTCTACTAATTTTAACCAAAATTTAAGTGGGTGGAATGTAACCAATGTATTCTCTTGTGCGTCATTTTCAAGCAATTCCAAACTAGTAGATAACCATAAACCCAGATTTACCAATTGTGAAGAATAAAAAATTCCCCATTTTTTAAAAAAACAACGATATTTTTTATATCCTATACTATTTAGGGCAAATATTTTCCTTGCTGCTTACTGCATTATTCCAAGTAATACCATTTAAACACTATATTTACTCAACAAGTTTATATGTCTACTCTACGGCTAAACAACTTAGGCATTAAATTTTCTATGAGTAACTTTAATGTTTAAAGGGTATAATTCTATTTTCATTAAAAAATAGTCAAAAAAACAGAATATGGGCATTATCTTTGTGTTGGATAGCGATTTGGATGTCGCTGATTATACTTCACTAGATAAAGTTGAGTTTTATGCATATTGATAAACTATAAAAAAACAAAACAATGAAATTTGAAACATTTTTAAAAGAAAGAATAAAAAACAAAGGGTCTACTCACTTTGTCGTGAAGTAGTTAATTTATAAATTAATTGAGTAATATAACTATCTGAATCGTATAAAATCCTATAAGAAAAAATCACAAAGAATTGTGAAACATCAATAAGGATAACGGTTGTTATTTTTATGTATAGCTGATGAGAAATGTTGTATTTCTTCACTACAATTTATGGTCATCAAATTCATAATTTAAAAGCATTGTAATTTGATCAGAATATAGATTAAATAAGAAAAATCCACCTCCTTAAGAAATTTCTTTCTGAATCAAAACTTTTTAACTTTGCCGAAAATCACAATATGGTTGAAACCATAACCTCCGGTGTTGTTACTGGAAAAGAAGTACAAAGAATTTTTCAACTAGCCAAAACTAACGCTTTTGCGTTGCCCGCAGTAAATGTGGTTGGTTCAAATTCCATTAATGCTGTACTTGAGACTGCATCGAAAATCAATAGTCCCGTGATTATTCAATTTTCACATGGCGGATCGTACTCAATGGCCGGTAAAGGATTATCAAATAAAGATGAAAAAGCAACAATTGCCGGAGCAATTGCCGGAGCAAAAGTGGTGCGAGGTCTAGCTAACGCCTATGGAGCAACAGTTATTCTACATACCGATCATTGCAATAAAAAATTACTGCCCTGGTTAGATGGACTAATAAAAGCCAATGAAGAATTTTTTGAAACTAATGGAGAGTCTCTGTTCTCCTCCCATATGATTGATTTATCTGCCGAGCCGCTAGAGGAGAATATCGCCATTTGCAAAGAGTATTTCAGAAGAATTTCTAAAATGGGAATGACTCTTGAAATTGAATTAGGAGTAACCGGAGGAGAAGAAGATGGCATTGATAATTCAGAAGTTGATACGTCTAAACTATATACCCAACCTTCTGAAGTAGCATATGCCTATTCAGAATTAAGCCAGATTAGTAATCAATTTATCGTAGCTGCCTCTTTCGGAAATGTACATGGAGTTTATCGACCCGGGAATGTGGTTTTGAAACCAACAATTCTTAAAAACTCACAGGAGTATATAACCCAAAAATTTGGTCTTCCAAATAACTTCATTGATTTTGTATTCCACGGAGGTTCAGGTTCAACTGCTCAAGAAATAGAAGAAGCCATTGGTTACGGTGTGATAAAAATGAACATTGATACAGATTTACAATACGCCTTTATGAGTGGCGTAAGAGATTATTTTAATCATAAAGCAGATTATTTGAAAACTCAGATTGGCAATCCGGACGGTCCGAATTCTCCCAATAAAAAGTACTATGACCCAAGAAAATGGCTAAGATCTGGTGAGTTATCCCTAGGGGAGAAACTACAACATGTATTCCATACCCTCAATAACGTCAATACCCTCTAGTGCTTACGTTCTAATTATAGAGATAAATTTACAATATAAACCGATTGATTGTTCATGTGGTTCAGAAGGAGATCTAAAGGAATTCTAACCAAAACTGAGGAAAAGAAAAAAATTCCCGATGGTTTATGGTACAAGACTCCTTCCGGGAAAATTGTTAATAAAGAAGAATTAAGCCACAACTTCTTTGTCAGCCGTGAAGATGGACATCATATGCGTATTGGAAGCAAAACATATTTTGATTATCTGTTTGATGATCAAATTTATGAAGAGTTATTCACAGAAATTTTACCCACTGATTTTTTAAACTTTTCGGATCGAAAGACCTACAAGGATCGACTAAAAGAAGCACATAAAAAAACGGGGCTTGATGATGCTATCAAAATAGCTGTAGGATTATCAAAAGCAGAACCACTAGTCATCGGTGCTATGGATTTTGAATTTATAGGTGGATCAATGGGTTCAGTAGTGGGAGAAAAATTTGCCCGAGCAGTCGATTATTGTATCGAAAATAATCTGCCTTTACTTTCGATTGCTAAATCAGGCGGTGCTCGCATGATGGAATCAGCAACTTCACTGATGCAGATGGCTAAAACTTCTGCAAAACTAGTTGAACTAGCTGAAGCTAGAATTCCATATATTTCTTTATGTACCAACCCAACCACAGGGGGAACCACAGCATCGTTCGCAATGCTAGGTGATATCAATATCGCTGAACCCGGAGCCTTGATTGCTTTTGCTGGACCAAGAGTAGTAAAAGATACCGTGGGCAAAGACCTTCCCGAAGGATTCCAAACAGCAGAATTTCAATTAGAAAAAGGTTTTCTTGATTTTATAGTTGTTCGTACCCAACTCAAAGATAAAATAAATCTCTATTTAGACCTAGTTTACAATAGAGAAATTCGTCAATAGACCATCATATCCTTTCTATTGGCTTTTAAATCTAAGTTTGAAAGATGACTTTTTACATTTAAATTTTTTCCTATATTTGCCAGCGAATAAAAAAGACAGAAAAAAGACAGAAAAAGTAAAATGTATTTAACAAAGGAAGTTAAACAAGAGATTTTCAAAGATTATGGAAAATCTCAGATAAATACTGGATTACCAGAAGTTCAGATTGCTCTATTGACCAATCGCATCAAAAATCTTTCCGAACACCTTGAAAGAAATCACAAAGATTTCAATACCAAGCGTTCGCTGATAAGATTAGTCGGAAAGAGAAGAGGGCTTCTGAACTATCTAATTTCAGTAGATATCAATAGATATCGCTCCATTATAAAAAAACTTGGACTTCGTAAATAAGAAGTTCCGCGTTTTCAGTTTTTACTTGCCCTTTCTAGACTACTGCCAAAATTTAACACCTCATGGTAGATAACACATATTTAATATGATTCCAAAAACATATCGACAAGAAATCACTCAACCAGACGGACAGATCATCACTCTTGAAACAGGCAAACTAGCCAAACAAGCTGATGGTTCTGTGGTCGTTACAATGAAAAACTGCACTTTGTTGGCTACAGTGGTTTCGGCTAGAAATCAAAGTGATGTGGATTTTCTTCCACTTACCGTTGATTATAGAGAAAAATTTGCAGCCGCGGGAAGATTTCCCGGTGGATTCTTTAAAAGAGAAGCACGCCCTTCTGCGGAAGAAATTCTAACCATGCGGTTGATTGACCGTATGCTTCGTCCACTTTTCCCTTCAGATTACCATGCTGAGACACAGGTGATGATTCAGCTGATGTCTCACGATGATGAAGTCATTCCGGATTTTCTTGCTGGATTGGCTGCCTCAACCGCCATTGCTCTATCAGACATTCCTCTCAAACATCGAGTTTCGGAAGTTCGGGTAGGTCGAGTTGAAGGGCAATATGTCCTAAACCCTAGTCTATCCCAATTGGCAGAATCAGATATAGATATCATCATTGGGGCAAGCCAAGATTCCGTAATGATGGTCGAAGGAGAATTCAAAGAAATTTCAGAAGCTGATATGATTGAAGCGATAGAGTTTGGTCATCAAGCTATCAAAACACATATTGAAGCGCAAAATGCTCTGGTGAAAAAAGCCGGTGAAAAGCCTGTTAGGGAATACCAACAATTTGAAACCGATGTTCAACTTGAAGAAGAAATCAATTCTGCTCTTTACAAAAAGTATTACAAGATTGCTCAAAAAGGTCTTTCAAAATCAGATCGAAAAGAAAAATTTGAAGAGGTAAACCAAGAATTTCTGCAAAAATTCTCTGATGAAGAATTAGAAAATAAAGCCGATCAGTTTGATTATTACTTAAATAAAGTCAAAAAGACTGCCATTAGAGAACTAATGCTCAATAAAGGGAAGAGGCTTGATGGACGAAAATCTACCGATATTCGAGATATCTGGTGTGAGGCTGATTATTTGCATGGTACTCATGGGTCTGCTATTTTTACTAGGGGCGAGACTCAAGCTTTGGCTACGACCACTCTCGGAACTTCTCGAGAAGCCAATATTATAGATCTTCCCACTATTCAAGGAGAAGAAAAATTTTATCTCCACTATAATTTTCCGCCATTTTCAACTGGTGAAGCTAGACCCCTGAGAGGGACTTCTAGAAGAGAAATAGGTCATGGGAATTTGGCTCAACGGGCTTTAAAAAATCTTATTCCCGAGGATTGTCCTTACACTGTTAGAGTTGTTTCTGATATCCTTGAATCCAATGGATCTTCTTCAATGGCAACGGTTTGTGCCTCATCTATCGCTTTGATGGATGCAGGCGTCCAATTGAAAAAGCCTATATCGGGAATTGCTATGGGTTTGGTCAGCAGTGATGATAAGCACATAATTTTATCTGATATACTAGGTGATGAGGACCACTTAGGTGATATGGATTTTAAGGTTACTGGAACAGAAGATGGCATTACCGCTTGTCAAATGGATATTAAAATTGATGGGCTTAGTTATGATATTCTTGGCAAAGCACTTCAACAAGCAAGAGATGGCCGACTTCACATTCTCAATCAAATGAAGAAGGTCATTGACTCCCCACGAAAACAAGTGAAGCCGCATGCTCCTAAAATCATCAAAATGACTATCCCTAAAGATTCCATTGGATCAGTTATTGGACCAGGTGGAAAAATAATCCAGGAAATTCAAAAAGAAAGTGAAACCACCATCGTTATTGATGAGGTTGATGAACAAGGAATTGTAGAGATACTTGGGGTGAACCAAGGAAAAATAGATCATGCAATAAAACAAATTAAAAACATCATTTTTGAACCCGAAGTCGGAAAAGTCTATAACGTAAAAGTGATTAAAATCATCGAATTTGGTGCTGTGGTTGAATTTGTTCCAGGAAAAGAAATCCTTCTACATATTTCTGAACTTATCTGGGGAAGAGTCCGAGATGTGCATTCTGTATTGAGAATCGGGCAAGAGCTGGATGTGAAATATATGGGGATTGATCCTCGAACCAAAAAGATGAAGGTTTCAAGACGTGTATTGCTCCCCAAACCAGATGATTATCAACCACCATTCAAGAGTAGTAAGAGTAATAATAATAGATCTTCAAGGCCACCTCATCAGGGAAAGAGATATTCGAGCAACCAAAGACCGTTTAAAAAACCCAAAAGGAGTGAGTAATTGGTTTAAGATTTCTAGCACATTTAAGTTTTAGTAATTTTATTTCCATAATTCTTTTTACCCATGTTGATTGCACCATCAATACTGGCAGCCGATTTTGGAAAATTAAAACAGGAATGCATGATGGTCAACGAGTCTAAGGCAGACTGGTTTCACTTAGACATTATGGATGGGATGTTTGTCCCGAACATTTCATTTGGTACTCCGATTATAAAAGCCATAGCCAAAACGGCTACGAAACCATTAGATATTCACTTGATGATTGTTAATCCTGATCGTTATTTGGATTTATTTATCAATTTAGGAGCTGATGTGCTTACAGTTCATTATGAAGCTTGTAATCATCTTCACCGAACTTTAGAATATATTAAGTCCAAAGGAGTGAAAGCAGGGGTAGCCATTAATCCACATACTAATGTCAGCTCATTGGAGAGTATTATTGATATGATAGACATTTTATGCTTGATGAGTGTAAATCCCGGCTTTGGAGGACAAAAATTTATTCAGAGCACCTATGAAAAACTAACTCAGGCAAAGTCAATGATAGATAATTCCTTTTGCCGAACATTAATAGAAATAGATGGTGGAGTTTCCTTTACAAACGCAAGTAGATTGCAAGAACTCGGAGCAGATGTGCTAGTGGCTGGTTCTTATGTTTTTTCTTCTAAAGATCCCCGTCTAGCTATTGAATCCTTAAAAAATACACACAGATAATCGTTGATTAAAATTTTGTATCGCATCATTTAAGTCCCTCTTTTAGATATTCAAAATAAATCTCCAACTAGTAAACACGAATGAATTATTTACTGAAACTACTCCAATTAATTGATCATTAAAATTCGATGGTTTTTTTAATGTTGCTAAAACTCCGTTAATTTTTGTTATGAAAGTCTACAAAAAAAGTATAAATTGGACGCGTTGGTAAATTGAATTAGAATAATACAAGACCTAAAATGAAGATCATGTATCAATTCAAAACTCCAACAATAGAATGGTTTAGAGAACTTTCTTTATAAATAAATTTGCTTAGGCCTAGTAGTTCAACTGGATAGAATATCAGATTTCGGCTCTGAGGGTTGGGGGTTCGAATCCTCCCTAGGTCACATTATTTTTTACCAACTAGTATATTTTTAAATCAAAGGAGTTAAAGGCTTTCGTTTAAGAAACTAGACGAATTATTGGTTCCTTTTCTATGCGCAAGTTCGTCAAAATCAACATTCTAGTATTGATAATCAACCACTTATAAATCTATCTACTCCTCTTAGTTGAACCGTTTTGGTCTGTTCATCAGGGAAAATTATTTGGTCAAGATATCCTGTCTACAAAAGGAAAATGTAGCCTTATTTTGTTTTGATTTCAGGGATATTAATTTTTGTTTGTATATGCATATAGTAAAATTTTGCGGAGGATAAGATAGTGAAAACCCAAACCCTATATAATATCTATCCACTACAATAGAGATTTCAAAACAAGATTATAAATAAGATATGTACATCTCCGAACGGATATAAATAGCTTAATAAAAAAGTTGATAGTTATAAATTATTCAATTCAATAGAGTAACTAAAAAAATCTTTTTCGGGAGTGAAAAAATCGCTTTTTGACAAACTTCCATATTTAGCCTGGTTAATTAATTCCCAGGGACTTAGTAAATGTAAATCCTTGTCAGGTGTTTGATGTACACTAAATAAAAAATCAATTTATGAGGTCATTTTGTTGGCATAAAATCAATCCAATTTACAATCCAATAACCTCTGTTCTTGGTTAATATTTTTACAATTTTTATCATCATTCCAACTAGTAGATCATCATCACTATTTCTCACCTAAATTCATCACTATGTCTTCCAATTATTAGGCCATATACAAATTTTATGTTATGCGAAAAACAATGATGATTTTTAACCTTTTCAAAAAGATGACAAAATCAATGACTCTATCCTCTATCAATTCTTTTTGACCTGATTATTTTCTTTGTTCAATAATCAAAGGTTTATGTCTACACCCTTTTACAGTTGTTGAACGAGTCATCTCATCTTGCTGTCCAATTAATGATACCGCTCTAATCGAATATTAAATTCTTGAAAAGAAACTCCTGGTTTGACATGGGTTTTAAAACTTAATTGTCTTGAATTAAAATAAAGGACTTATAAAATCTATATACGCTTGTATGTAAGCAGTTTAACTAAATGAAAATTTAATCTCCATATGCGATTTTTCACCTCAACGGGGAAGGTTTATAAAATTTTGATATTAATTTCTATTATTATATATTTTTGTTTAACTTTATCTCAGATTTAGATTTTCTTTCCTGAATTAGTCGTTCAGGTTTGGAACTTTACGTCTTACCTTAATAAATAATTGATATGAAATTTCAAACGAAGTTCCTTTACATTTTTGTCGGTATCACATTGTTGCTGATATCTTGTCAAAAAAAGAGATTACCACATTATCCCAGCCGATTAATCTGAAAGCATGAGAAACGTCCTCAAAATCGGACACCCAACCCAAAAATCTCATCATATTGGGAGAAAAGATCAAGAGTCCTTTTACCCTTGAGAATATGGAAAAGGCACTGCTAAGTTTGCGTCATGCAAACCCAGATTTGCACTCAGCAAGAGATTACAAAATCACTACTACCCATCGCAATATAAAGATTAATCCTCAATCGGAAAAGCATTTAGATATTTTGTCTCAAGACAAAGATTTAATTCTGTACACTTATCCTATGGACCGAGAAATTGTCGAAGGTGGTGATTTTTATATTGACCCTGATGCACCGAGTGATAAACCATTGCCTCTTTACACAACCATTGAGGTGGACCATGAACTGCCCGAGGGTATTCCTTACGAGATACTGTATAATCTACACAACCCACAGGCTGATGAGGATTATGAAATTCTACAGTCGAATAATCGACGTGATGTGAGTTTTATTGATTTGCTGGTAAATGAATCCTGGCGTATTATTGGAGAAGGTAAACAATCCACCACCAGAGGTGCTAGTTCCGCTAAATACTATCCTTCAGGTTTGATTAGGACTTATGATTCGTCAAAAGGTAATTATGTTGGCATCTATGGTCTAAAGATTCGATATAGACGGGGGTTATTTCCTAAATATGCATTCACCAATAGATATGGAACATTTAGAGTAAATAAATCATATTCAAGGTCTATATCCTATGATTTTAATTTTGAACGTTATGACTTCAAGATTACGACACCTGGTCGCAGTCATCCAGTGGGTGTAACTACTGCACATACAAGATCTTCATTGAGATTAAACTTTTCCCGAAGTGACATCAGGAGTTATTATGCGACCATTTTTCGGGCTGCACATCACTACTATCATGAATACATAAAATCACTCTCAAGACCACCACAAAATAGTTTATTGGGACGCCAATTAAAAATTGAAGCCTTTAAAGGGACCGACCCAGAAGGTAGCTTAGCAACTCACAAAGCTGTAAACACCACTTTTAGTCGAACTAGTTTACTCAAAATTTATGATTCAAGTAGGGAGACTAAAATCACGTACGGGGCTGTGATTCACGAATTAGCACATGCAGCACATTGGAGATTAGGAAAAAAGGATGACTTTAGATATGCAAGTAGTAAGGTCCAAGAAAGTTGGGCTACAGGTGTAGAATGGTCTTTAACATCCACGATATATTCAGATTATCAAAGCAATAACTTTAAACCACTTTATACAGGAGTCGTTCAAGATATGATTGATTCTGATACAAAGTTCAGTATTGATAGTACTGATGATGATACCAAAAATGAACTAAAAGATAGGAGAGAGTACGTAGTTGGATATACAATAAGCCAGATTGAAGCTGCCTTAAAAGGAAAGCGGACATGGACATCATGGAGAGACAATATCAAAGCAAAATATAATAATGCAACTGAACACCATCTGGACCCCCTATTTCAATTATGGAATTAGGGTCATCCTGATTGCAATGAGTTCTTTGATTAGTCAATGTAGCGACCCTCCTTGCCCTAATATAGATTTTTTTCCCCTTGTAGATGATTTTGTATACAAAAATAACTCTGGAGTTGATTTGACTATAAGAGCGTTTAGAAATTATAACGATACTATTGGGTCTTGGGAAATTCCAAACGAAGGAGAAATTGTTATCACCACTGTTAAAGATTTCAGTACTTACACACCCTTGCCTTTCAGATTAACCCTAAAAGATAATGAGCCGAACACTGTGGTTGTAATATTTAACAATGATGAGTGTTTGACATACGATAACGAAACTGAAGAGAACAACATTCTATTTTCAGAAAACTATGATTGGAAAACAGAAAATTTAAGACTAGAAGAAAATGCAGTAAAGAGATTAGTCGGTAAGGTTCCAAAATATTGCGAATATTATAAGCCCGAAACTACGGCTACTTGGATTTTCACACTTCAGGATTTAGATAAGGCAACACCATGTGAAGAACTGTAAACTAATTAAAACCAAACCATAAACATGATTTTCGGTTAGAAATAAGTCCAAAACCCTTAACAGTTAACAGGCATGAAAAAAGTGATGTTTCAAACTATTACCTCAGTGTAGATGCATTGCCGTAACAAAATATAATATTGAACCCAGCATTACTTACGCTTTTTCTGATCTCGTAAATTTGATTTATTCTCAAAATAGTATTCATTTAACTCCTTGGGTGGCCGAGAAGTGCTTTTCACTTCCTTATCAAAAAGAGATTTTGAGATAAATTCAACCTCATTCAAAGAATCAAAACCTTTTGATAACTTCATAAAATTATCAAACTCAGAATCGATTTCGACCGGCTGCGAGTCCACCCTATCTGCTTCTGAATCTAACAACTCCTCATTTTCTAAAACATCCACTTGATTTATGTTAAGTTCTTGAAGATCACCATTTTCCTCAAATTCTTGTTGTGACTCTTCACTACTAGTTAAACTATTACCCTGGTCAGAATCAGACTCAACAAACTTCAATTCTTCAATTTGATTTTTTTCAGCAGACTCGAATTCAGTACTGTTTTGCTCAGTATATTCTCGGAAACTAATCTCATTATCCTCTGGTTTCTGAAGATCTAAAACTTCAGATAAATCTCCCAAAGATTCTGACTCTATTTGATTTTTTGCCGGTAGAGGAGAATCTTCTGGTTCGTTAAACTGAGAAGTATCAAGGATTTCATCTTGCAGTAATTCATCCCTATCTATGTATTGATCTTTTTCATCTAAAGGGAAAGATTCCTCCGAAAGATCTTGATTAGCCTGGTTATTTTTATCTGCCAATAAACCCAATTCATGATAAGGACATTTAAAAATTAATTTGGTATCAACTTCCTCACCCAGAATATAGTTCACATCCTGTTTTATTGGGGCTTTTTCTATACCCGAAGCAATTAAAATAACACCTATTTCATTGCCAAGTGTGTCATCAGTTCCAAATCCCAATATAAAATTCACTTCTTTTTGCGCCGCTTGATTAAAATACTGCGTAATCTCCTCTACCTCCTTAATCCTCACATCCTTGTTTTTTGATAAAATCAATAAAAGCGCCTTATCTACATCCGTAACACAACTTTCAGCCAATAAAGGACTATCAAGTACTTTTGAAATTACTTTTTTCGCACGATCCGGACCCCCGGCAGTGGAATAACCGAAAACAGACTGACCCTTTCGATTCAGCACAGATTGAAGATCCTGTAAATCAATGTTTATAGTAAAATGCTGCGTCAGTACCTTTAGAATGCAACTTGTCGATTTAACCAATACTTCATCAGACTTTTTAAATGCATCCTCAACACCCATATCACCATAACGTTTTCTCAACACATTATTACGAAGTATCAAAAGCGAGTCAATACTGTTGCTCAACTCCTCAATACCCTTTTTAGCTAACTCCAATCTTTTTGGACCTTCAAAGTCAAAAGGAAAAGTCACCATAGCAATGGTGAGGATGTTTTTTTCTTTCAGCATCTTTGCCACAACAGGCAAAGCTCCAGTTCCCGTACCTCCACCCATTCCAGCAGTCAAAATGACCACCTTAGTTCTTGACTCAGCAATCTGCTCCAATTCCTTAAGGCTCTCTTGGGCAGCTTTTTTCCCCATTTCAGGATCACCCCCAGCTCCAGTGCCATAGGTTAACTTTTCACCCAACTGAAATTTATTTGCTACCGGACTGTGCTCAAGAGCCTGAGAGTCCGTATTACATACAACCAAATCAGTGTCCTCCAAACGAAATGATTGTAAATGATTAACCGCATTTGACCCACAACCTCCAATTCCAACTACTTTAACCTGACTGCTCAAAGTTTTGGGCATAGAAAAAGCGAATTTTTTGTGCTGATTTATTTTCTTTGTTTTCATTATACGAAACAATAATTATTTTCTAAACTTGTTCAATTATTTGTGATATCCTATCCTCCAGCATCGCAGAATAATGCTTCTTTCTTCGGCCTCTTCTGGATTTGGCCTGGTCATGAATCAAAGCCTCATTCAATAGTCCAACCGCTGTAGAATAAATCGGACTATCTAAATCAAACTTGTCCTGACCTGACAACAAATGTGAAGGCAGACCTATTCTAGTTTCCATCTTTGTGTAATACTCAAAAACAGGTACTATATGATTCAATAAAGAACCTCCCCCCGTTAAAACTATTCCGCTGATAAGGGACTTTTCAGGCTTCTCTAAACCACAGTGCTGAATCTCATACATAATCTCTTGAATGATCTTTTTCAGTCGTTCTTCAATTACCTCCGCTAGTGCTTTAATTGATATCTTGACTTCTTTTCGACCTCCAAATGTGGGAATGACAATATTCCTATTATCCCTTACAGCTACTTTAGTGGCACTACCAACCTTCTTTTTCAAGGCTTCAGCATGCCGATTGAGAATTTTGAACTCCTCCTGAATATCCTTGGTAATGAGCATTCCTCCCATAGCAATTACAGCATTGTGCCGGATAAAGCCATCCTTGAAAATGGCAATATCGGTAGTACCTCCACCAATATCAACCAGACACACTCCATTGTGTCGCTCCAAATCAGTAAGAACGGCTGTGGAAGATGCCAGAGGCTCCAACGTCAATCCACTCAATTTTAGTTTTGATTCCAAAATGCAACGCCCAACATTTTTTATTGCAGCAATTTTTCCCAATACCAAATGGTAATTAGCAGTTAGATCAGTCCCACACAAACCAACTGGGTTCATGGTTGTCTGATCATCTACCTGATAGTGCTGAGGTAAAATATTGAGGATCTGATCACCAGGTTGCATAGTCAATTTAGTTACCTCATTTATCATCTGATTCAATTCATATTCTTCGATTGCTTTATCCGGTTTTGATCTCTTTTTACTAGTGCTGTGTTGTAAGCTGTCAATATATTGACCAGCAATGCCAGCAAGAACTTCTTTGACCTCAATTCCACAACTTTCAGTAGCCTTTTGCAATGCATTGCCTATCGAACTAATGCTTTGGTTCATATCACTAATTACCCCATTCTGCACACCTAAACTCTCTGTTTTTCCGAATCCAACAATTTCAATTTTCCCATTTGGATTTCTTTTACCCAGCAATATGGCCACTTTAGTGGTTCCAATATCTAAACCTGCTGATAAATTTGTTTTTCTTTTCCCCATTTTATTTCCGAACTATTACTTGCCCATCGTATTGTAGACTTATCTCACGAATTTCATCTAGGTCTTGAGCATTGGCTGATTTATAAATACAAAACACTTTTAACTTTTTTAATTTTTGATTTAAACTTTTGCTTGAACCCAACACCACATCAAATGGATAGGATTTTAATTTTAATTTATAGATTTGATCAACAGAAATAATCGTATCCAATTCGTTGCGATAAAAATTGTCCATGTCGAAACGTTTAAAAAGATCTGTTACCTCCATTTTTACCTCTTGATTTAATGGTCCAACATAAATCGGCGCATCAATATCAAATTTGAGTTGATTTTCGATTTTAATACCATATGCATCAACAAAATAACTTTGAGGACCAACCACCTCATAAAGAGGCCTCCGAGATTGAACCTTTAAACCCAGTACCCCATCAGGATAAAAAAAAGCCTGAGCATTTTCTACGCCATTGAGGCTTTTTATATGATCTTCTATGGATAAAAGGTTCACTTCTCTATGGGGAACATCATCTTGTTGAAATTGATTCATTTCTTGGAGAGATCTTTTTATTGAGGCTTTGGTTAGCAATCCCAGAGACTCATCTAATTCAATCAAAACACCCGTGACTCCACGAGTTGCATTTCTCTTATTCGAAAAAATAGAACTAAATGCAAGCAATACGACAAAAAAAGACAACAAAATCACTCTCAATCCTTTTTTCATGTCAATTCTTTTAATTCTTTGGAAACCCTCTGAGCTTCTATCCCAATATCACCAGCACCTAAGAATAAAACTACCTCAGCATCAGAAGATTGAATTACACCTAAAAGCTGCTTCTTTCTTATCAATGATTTTCTTGGATTAACAATTTTCCCTAACAGAAGATGTGAAGAAATTCCTTTGATAGGTAATTCTCTTGCAGGGTAAATATCCAAAAGAACTACCTGTGAAAACCTTGATAAGACTCGTGCAAATTCATCAACAAAATCTCTTGTTCTGCTGTAAAGATGAGGTTGAAAAATCACACAACTCTTCTTGGTGGGATAAAATTCTTCGACAGTTTGCAAGACAGCCTCTATTTCACTAGGATGATGGGCATAGTCGTCCACCACTACCCTTCTACCGATGAGCTGAACTTGCATCCGCCGCTCAATTCCTTGGAAACTCCCTATTGAACCAATGATTCTCTCCATAGGAAAATTCAATTGATCTAATGCAGCAACAGCACATACCAAATTCCCTAAATTGTGTCGGCCAATTTGATGAAATTCTATCTGATGATAAACCTTAGTCGGTGTGCAAATGCTCAGTTGATAACCAGTATCAATTTGCTGGTAATCCATCGGGTAATAATCCGCTCTTTCATCTAATCCATAGGTTATCCCTTCAATATCAATTCCGTACGCTACGACACATTGTTTTTTTATTTGATTCGTGAATTGAACAAAACTATCTTTTAAAGCCTCAGCGGATTGGTATATATCCAGATGATCGGCATCTACAGAGGTTACACAACCTATGGTGGGAAATAAATGAAGAAATGACCGATCGAATTCATCTGCTTCGACAACTACCAAATCATCACCTGTAAAAACAAAATTCGACTGGTATTGACTCATGATCCCCCCAACAAAAGCAGTGAATTTAATTTTTGATTGTACCAGCAGATGAGTAATGATGCTGGCGGTTGTGGTTTTGCCATGTGTTCCAGCCACAGCAATCATGGGCATCTTTTGGGATAACTCGCCCAAGAGAGCTGCACGCTTGATTACTCGGTTCCCCATCCGGTTAAAATAGACCAGCTGATGATGATTATTTGGGATAGCAGGAGTATACACAACAGTGACATCAGATCCCCGAAATCTACCTGGAATCCCCGATATCTCAGAAGAGAAAGTTATTTCCACACCTTGTTGTGAAAGATTCGAAGTGATGGAACTGGGAGTTAAATCATAGCCCGCAACCTGACAACCTCTTCTGTTAAGATATCCCGCCAAGCCTGACATTCCTATACCACCAATTCCTATAAAGTAATATTTTATGTCGGGCTCTACCATTTTAATTCTCTTTCTATATGGTTTACTATTTCTCTAGCTGCATGAGGCTTGGCTAAAGCTGAAATATTCTTTGAGAGAGTTTTTTGTTTTTGCTTATCACCAGATAATCGCTTAAGTACTTGCGGGAATTTTTTGTTTAAATCTTTTTCTTCCAACAAAATAGCTGCACCAGCACTTTCAAGCCATCGAGCATTGTGCAACTGATGATTATCAGCGACATTTGGTGATGGAATCAATATTGACGGCTTCCCAACACAGCATAACTCGGCAATTGTCGCTGCTCCAGCTCGGCATACAATGAGATCAGCAGAGGAATAAGCCACAGACATATGGGTGACAAAGGGAACAACTTTAACTACTGCGGATTCTAATTGTGCATATTGATCAAAGTATATTTTTCCGCATTGCCAGATTATCTGGTAATCCAATTTTCGAATGAGATCCAGCTGGCTTTCAATGATATGATTAATTTTCTTGGCTCCTAAAGAACCTCCCAAAACCAATAATATTTTTTTCTTGGGGTCAAATCCATAATGAATGGCAGCCGAAGCATTCTCGGTTAGATTTGATACAATGTCATCTCGGATGGGAATACCCAGGTTGACAGTTTTAGGCTTTGGAAAATATCCGTTGTCAGAATCAAATGCCACGAAAATTTTTCTAGCTCTCTTTGAGAGTAATTTGTTGGTTATACCAACAAGGGCATTTTGTTCCTGAATCATGGTTGGCTTTTTCAGAAATTGAGCTACCCTCAAGGTTGGAAAACTTGCATAACCTCCTGTCCCTATTACAATATCAGGCTTGAATTTGCTTATTATCAAACTAGCCTGTAGTAAACTCACCAGGAGTTTTAAGGGCAATAAAGCATTTCTCGATGATAGTCTTCTCTGTAACCCATCTATCCATAATCCCTTTATTTTGAACCCGGAATTAGGGACACTATTCATTTCCATTTTTCCGACGGCACCGACAAATAAAATTGAGTGCTGTTGATTTCTTGAAAAAAATTCCTGAGCAATAGCCAAAGCTGGGAAGATATGACCGCCAGTCCCACCTCCAGAAATCATTATCCTTCTAGAAATCTGTTTTAATTCCCCTGATTCTTTCAACATCCAATGAATTTTGATTTTGAGCATATTTACTCATCCCTAGAATAATTCCAAAAGCCATACAGGTAATCCATATGCTGGTTCCTCCCATACTCATCATAGGAAGAGCTAAACCCGTCACAGGTAAAAGCTGTAAAGACACCGCAATATTGACTAGTGCCTGAATCACAAAGGGGATACCAATACCAATTACCAGTAGTTTTTTAAATGGTTCTCTTATATGGTACGTAATCACTACGATACGAAAGAGAATCAAACAGTAAACCAACATGAGCAAGACCCCTCCCAAAAATCCATATTCCTCAACGATTATAGCATAAATAAAATCTGATGTGCTCTGGGGCAGGATGGTCTTTATTCGACTTTTACCCGGTCCCACTCCAATTATTTTACCCGATGCAATGGCAGCCTTGGCCCGTACGATCTGATAATTCTTCTGATGGTCATCCCCAGATAAAAATCCATCAACCCTACTTTTCCATGTACCCAATCGATTGGTCTGATCAGCCTCAGGACCTTGTTGATTGATATAAATAAATAGTGCAAAAGCCCCAATTCCCAGAGCCCCAATAATCAAAAACCTCTTTATACTATAACCTCCAATAAAAATCAATAATACTGCAGACAACAGAATCAAAGCAGCCGTTGACAAGTCAAAAGGCAAAACCAAACCGACCACCAAGCCAATGGGTAACCACAATAGCAAAATAGACTTGTAGAAGGTCATTTGTTGATCTTTTTTACCCTTTTTTGTGAGAATATGAGCACAATAAATCATCAGGGCAATCATACTGATATTCGAGGGTTGAAAGGTCAATCCTAAAATGGGTACGGTCAGCCAGCGACTAGCCTTGGCACCCCCTATGATGGTATTTTGAAAAGTGGCCATAACCAGGAGACCAATAGACAAAATCAAACCGATCAAGGCGATTTTTCTAAAACTATGTTGGGGAATGTTGTGAAAAATATACATCAATACAAAGCCCATTACCAGTATAATCATATGCTTGACAAAATGACTATAAGGAGTACCTTGACCAACTGTATAGGCAAGATTACTAGCTGCACTAAAGACAGGCAAAAAAGAAAATAATCCCAACAATAGCAACAGAACCCACAGAGACCTGTCACCATTTATGCCACCACTAACCATCACAATTTCCTCACTGAATTTTTGAATTGATCTCCTCGATCTTCATAATTTTTAAACAAATCAAAACTAGCACACGAAGGGGAAAGCAATACTGAATCATGGTATTCGGCAGCTTTATAACATGTCTTCACGGCTTCTTCCATGGACTGAGTACTGCATAGGATATCAACAACTGGACTAAAAAAAGAAATGAGATTTTTATTGTCTTTACCCAGACAAACAATTCCTTTTACTTTTTTTCTAACCAGAGGCAATAGCTCAGTATAGTCATTTCCTTTATCAATTCCTCCGGCAATCCAAATGATGGGCGTGTTGATAGAATCTAAGGCGAAATAAGTTGCATTGATGTTGGTTCCTTTTGAATCATTGATATAATCGACTTTTCTGATGGTGAGTACTTTTTCCATCCTATGTGGAGCACCTTTAAAACTGATCAAACTATCACGAATGTCTTTATCACTAATTTTTAAAACATTGGCTACAGCTGAGGCAAACATCGAATTGTACACATTGTGTTTCCCGTAAAGTGGAAGCCCTGTTAAATCAATTCTTGAGAACTGCTGTTCTCTTTTGATAAAAATTGAATTATGGTCTTGATATACCCCTTCTGATAATTCACCATAACTGACGGGGAGAATCTGTGGTGATGATTTTATCTTTTTTATCGATTTTTTGAGATTATAGTCATCAACATTTAGAATCAAAAAATCACCCCTTGTCTGGTTTTCTGAAATCCTCAACTTTGCTTTTAAATAGTCTTCAAAATTGTGGTTATATCGATCCAAATGATCCTTTGTTACATTAGTTATAACACCAACCTGGGGACAGAAGTCATAGATATCATCTAATTGAAAACTGCTGATCTCCAAAACAAAATAGTCAAAAGACCCTGTAGCAACCTGATGGGCAAAACTGTTTCCTATATTTCCGGCGATGGCTACTTTCTTACCTGCTCTTTTCAGCATTCGGTAGGTCATCATCGTAGTGGTGGTTTTTCCATTTGTTCCGGTAATGCCGATAATAGTTGCTTTGGTATAGCGAGCAGCAAACTCAATTTCTGAAATGATCAACTTACCACTAGATCTCAGTTCTTTGATTATTGGGGATGAATTGGGTACACCAGGACTTTTTACTACCAGCCGAGCATCAGTCATATGTTGGAAATTATGTCCTCCTTCTTCCCATTGCACATCTAATTTTTGAAATGTTTCTCTCCTTTTATTATCCATTTTTAGATGGTCAGAAACAAATACTCTAAAGCCCTGTTTTTTAGCTAGCTTAGCTGCACCTAATCCACTTTCTCCAGCTCCTAGTACGACTATTTTTTCATTCATTATCTTAGTTTCAATGTGATTATAGATAGTATGGCACAAAGGATTCCTACAATCCAAAAGCGTATAGTTATTTTGCTTTCATGCAAACCTTTCAGTTGAAAATGATGATGTAAGGGAGCCATTTTGAATATCCTTTTTCCGGCACCGAGTTTCATTTTGGTATATTTGAAATACCCGACTTGAAGAATAACGGAACTTGTTTGAACGAAGAATACACCACATAAAAGGGGCAAAATCAATTCTTTTCGTACCAATATGGTAATCACTGAAATCAGTGCTCCTACTGTGAGGCTACCTATATCACCCATAAAAACACTAGCCGGATAGCTGTTGAACCAGAGAAAGCCAACTAGTGCACCCAAAAAAGCAGATAAAAAGATGGTCATCTCGCCAATATTTGGGATGTACATGATATTGAGATAATCGGCAAATCTTAAATTCCCTGAAACCCATGTAAAAACCCCCAACGCCATCAAGACAATAATCGATGTTCCTGTGGCCAATCCATCTAGACCATCAGTTAAATTAGCCCCATTGGATACTGCTGAGAGAATAAAGAAAATGATGGGTATAAATAGAAGATAGGTATACTTATAAGCATCGGGTCCAATCCAAGAAATCAAACTTTTATAATCGAATTGATTGTTCTTAACAAAAGGAATTGTGGTGATGGTAGCTTTTTCCTCTAACTGTTCTGTAGCCTGGTATTGTTGGGAGGCTGTCTCGAAATCACTGTTGCTTCTAACGGTTATGTCTGGATGAAAATAGAATACGGCTCCCACAAATATGCCTAACAAAACTTGCCCAGCTAATTTTAATCTCCCTTTTATTCCTTTTTTGTTGTTCCTTTTCACTTTCAGATAATCATCCAACCCTCCTACAAAGCCCATCCACAAAAGGGTTACCAGCAACACGATGATATATATGTTGTCAATTTTGGCTAATAAGAGAACCGGAATTAAGGTGGCTGCTATGATCATTATTCCTCCCATAGTAGGGGTTCCTTCTTTGGATTTTTGACCTGAGAGACCTAAATCACGTACCGACTCTCTGATCTGAAAACTTTTAAGTGCTCTTATCACTCTTTTTCCAATAGCCAAGGTGAGCACAATTGATATAGTCCCTGCTAGTGCTGCCCTGAAGGTCAAAAACTGGAAAAGCCCAGCCCCAGGTAATTGGTACTGATGTTCGAGGTATTCAAATAAATAATAGAGCATTGGTTTCCTTACTTAAATAAATATTTTCTTAGCAATTGCCAAATCATCAAAAATGTGTTTTTGACCTTTTATCTCTTGGAACTTTTCGTGTCCTTTTCCAGCAATCAAAACAATGTCTTGATTTGATGCCAATTGATATGCGCATTTTATTGCAGACAGTCTATCTGATTCACAAATCACTTTTGATTTGTTGTGGAGATTTTCAATTCCATCTACCATTTGTTGAATTATCAATTGAGCAGATTCATTTCTAGGATTATCTGAGGTAAATACAACCCTATTGCTATACTGTGTTGCAATTCTTCCTATCAGGGGTCTTTTCGACTTATCGCGATCTCCACCGCAACCAATTACAGTGATGATCTTTTGGCCGGCGGTTTTGAGACGCTCAATGGAGGTCAATACATTCAATAGTGCATCAGGAGTATGGGCATAATCAATGATTACCGTGATGCCCTTTGGTGATTTAAAGAGTTCAAAACGTCCCGGAATACCTTGTAATTTGCTTAGATCCTGAGGCAAGAATTCATTTTCATGTCCCAAAATACTGGCTGTTCCATATGTGGCGAGCAAATTATAGGCATTAAAATCTCCTACTAGATTTGTCCAGAATTCTACACCTTCTACTTTAATCAAAGTGCCATCTAAACTTCTCTCTATAATTTTTCCTTTAAAGTTCGCAACTGAATGGAGGGCATAGCTATACTTTTTTGCTTTGGTATTTTGAACCATAAACTCCCCATTGCGATCATCTTGGTTGAACAAGGAGAAAGCATCTGGCTTGAGTGAGTCGAAAAACGATTTTTTGACATCTCGATAAGATTTATAGGTATCATGATAATCCAGATGGTCTCTACTCAAATTGGTGAAGATTCCTCCGCTAAAATTCAAACCCTTTATTCTCTTTTGATCTATTCCATGTGATGATACTTCCATAAAACAATGTTTAATGCCTGACTGCACCATTTGATGGAGGTGATAATTTATTTCTAGAGAATCAGGGGTTGTCAAGGTGGTGTTGTATACTCTATCATGATTTCTGATGTCTACAGTAGAAATAAGACCACTTTTTTGCCCTGATGATTCAAAGAGTCGGTATAGAAGTGTTGAAACTGTTGTTTTTCCATTTGTGCCGGTAATGCCGATCAATTTGAGATGATCAGATGGCTTGTCGTAATAGTTATGGGCGATAATTCCCAGTGCTTCTTTGGTACAAGCGACCTTGATATAAGTAATGTTTGGGTGTAGGGACTGTGGCCACTCTTGACAGATAATCACGGCTGGTTTCTTTGATGCTACCGATGGGATGAACTGGTGACCATCTATGGTATGACCAGCTATAGCAACAAAAAGATCGTTGGGTTGACACTTTCTAGAATCGTATTGAATTTTATTGATGGCTCTGCTTTGGACATCTCCTTTTGCTTGGTAATCCACTGTTTCAAGTAACTTAGTTAGTGCAATCATGGAGGCGTTAGATCAGCAATTCTTTCTTGTCTATTATTTTCAATGATGACTTTGATTCCCAGCAACTTGCCTACTTTATTTAAAAATATAGTAGCATTATCTACTGCTTCTTGTCCTGACTCTACTGAAATTTGACCTGCGGCCACTATATCATTTGTTGCTGTGGGTCTCTGGTTCTGCAGAAGGTCTTCTATCGGAATGCTTGGACTTTCATATTTAGTCATCACCGATGCGATTTGTCTATTATTGAGAAAAACTTCGTCTGGGATTGCTGTGATGATTTTTGATGCAACCTGTTTTACGACAGGAGCAGCAACTGTACTTCCATAATACCCCTTTCGTTTATTTGGTTTATGGATGACCACTATCATTGAGTATTGGGGCTCTTGTGCAGGAAAATATCCAACAAAGCTTGAAACATAATTCATCTGATCTGTTGTATAGTTCTCTTGTGCTGTTCCTGTTTTGCCTGCTATTGGAATGATTTTGCTATGTAATCGGTGCGCTGTCCCCCATTGTTTTTCAACCACATTATTCAACATTTGCTGGATAGCTTCAACGGTAGATTCTGATGCCATCGAAGGGTTGATTATTTCTTTATCAAAATCAATTTGTTGTTGATTTGATCGTTGAATGCTTTTTACAAATTGGGGTTTCAGTACTTGTCCATCATTGGCTATTCCATTATAATAGGTAAGCATTTGCAGAGGTGTTAAGCTCAATCCATAGCCATATGCCATCCAGGGGAGCGATATTTTCGACCATAACTCATCTGACGGGTGTGGGATATAAGGATTCGGTTCCCCTAGAAGACCCAAATTCAATGGCTTATCTAATCCAATTGAGGCGATCCGATTCAAGAATTCGTGAGGGTTTTCATTATAAGCATCAAAAACGACTTTAGCTACTGCTACATTCGAAGAAACTTCGAGGGCTTTACTCACTGAAATTTCAGGGTTTTTAGGCTTATGTGAATCTCTTATTTTGTGTCGACCGAAAAAGGTCATTTCGCCATTTCCTATATTGACTATACTTTCAGGATTAATTTTTTTATCCTCCATTGCAGCCATTAAGGAAAAGGTTTTGAACGTAGATCCGGGTTCGTAGGAATTAGCGATAGCATAATTAAACTTTTCACTATAGGTACTATCGGTGTTCCTTGTGAGATTTACGATTGCCTTTACGTGGCCTGTTTTTACGTGCATCACTACTGCTGACCCATAGGCTGCTTCAAAATCAATCATTTGTTGTTCTAGAGCTTCATGGGTTGTTTGTTGTATATATGAGTCGATTGTAGTGATGAGGTTTCCTCCGGGTATGGGTTTTCTATATTCTGAATCTGAAATAGGTTTCCAGACTCCTCTTGCGATTCTTTTTTTAAGTCGATATCCTACTTGTCCTCTCAGGTATTGAGAGTAGCTACCCTCAATGCCAGTTCTAGTATAAGCACCTGAGGGTTGTTGTTTTTCATATCCAATTGTTCTGGTGGCGTACTTTTGCATGGGGAGTTTTCTTTGTACTCTCCGTTCCACAATGAGACCTCCACTTATTTCTCCTTGATTAAAAATGGGCAACTCTTTTATTGCTTTCATTTTTTGGTAGTCCGCTTTCTGGGCTATTAAGAGATATCTCTTATTGGTTGCTCGGGCATTTTCTAGTTTAGCTAGTACTTCGTCGGAATTTTGATTCAGAATTTTGCCGAGCCTTACTGAAAGTTCCTTTTTGTTTGTTTCAAATACTTTTCTTGAGGGACTTTGTGAATCCCATCTCAATTCATAGCTATAGACTGAGGTAGCTAATATTTTGCCATCGCTGGTATATATATCTCCTCGATCGGGTTCCAGTACGACATTTTTGACTACTTGATTAGGAATTTCTACATTCGAATTTTCTTCAATCCATTGGATGTATATAAGCTTTCCAATGAGCAGAAAAACTGTCAGAAACATAATTCCTGAAATGAGGTATAGTCTTAAATTGATTTGTTTAGAACTCATAATTCTATATGTTCAATTTTAATTTCAATAGGTGCTGTTATGGGTTGTTCCAAGTACACTCCTTGAGCGATTTTAATTCTTGGTGGTGGTTTACTTACTTCTAGTAATTGGGCTTGCAGATCAATTAGTTCAGTTTTGAGAATAAAGACTTGTCTTTCCAATATTTGGATTCTATAGGATTTATTATCGGTTATGTGTCCTGAAGAGATCATCAATACTCCTAAAAAGGACAGATAGGCAATCATTGACCAGGTTCTAATCGACTTTTTGTTGGTCAAAAAATCAACATTCAACAGTTGAACAATAGGTTTCATCTTTTTTCAGCTATTCTTAGTTTCGCACTTCGGGCTCTGGGGTTCTGATTAATTTCTTCGGCGCTTGGGCGGATTAGTTTCCCCACTTTATTGAGTGGCTTGATAACATTTCCATAGAAATCTTTGATGGGTTGATTTGAAAAGTTTCCTGTTTGGATGAAGAATTTCACTAATCGATCTTCCAGCGAGTGGTATGAAATACAAACCAGGCGACCTGCTGGTTTTAGTAGTTTAGCACATTGTTTCAAAAAGATCTTGATTGCATCAAGTTCTTGATTTACTTCAATTCTGATTGCTTGAAAAATCTTGGCGAGGGTTTTGTTTTCTCTACCCTTACCCAGAAGTGAACTTAGGATTTCTTTTAAATCGAAGGTAGTGTTGATTTCATTTTGTGATCTACTTATCACAATTTGTTCAGCTATTTTCCTTGCTTTTATAAGTTCCCCATATTGGTAAAAAACCTTTGATAGGGCATCGGTATCGTAGTGATTGATTACTTCAAAAGCTGTGAGGGTTTGGTTTTGATTCATGCGCATATCCAATTTTCCATCCCTTTGGTAGCTAAATCCTCGTGTGGGAGTATCAATTTGGTAAGATGAAACACCAAAATCGGCTAGTATTCCATCTGCCTGGGATATATTGTAGCTATCCATAAAATTCGATATATATCTGAAATTTGACTGGACAAACACATAGGAAGGGTGATCAATTAGATGTTTACTAGTATCAAAGTCACAATCAAAAGCAAATAGTCTTCCTTTGTAATCTAGTCTGTCAAGAATGGATTTTGAGTGTCCACCGAAACCATAGGTAGCATCTATATAGACTCCGTGGGGTTTGATATTTAGTCCATCTATAGTCTCTTTCAACAGAACAGGTCTATGGTAATTCATCGAATCAGTTGGCATTATTTTCTCCTTTATCATTTCCCATCACATTCTGTGCTAATTGTCCTAGTTCTTCCGAGGGCATCAATGAGTTTTCATAGATTTGCTTGTCCCATATTTCTAGGATATTGACTGAAGCGGATATGACAATTTCTTTTTTTATTTCGGCCCAGTTGACCAGATCTTTTGGAATCAGGAGGCGTCCTGAGGTATCTATTTCGACGATTCGTGATCCAGCGTTAAATCCCCGTATAAACGCAATGTTGCTTGGAATGAACCGATTAAGTTGATTTATCTTTTGGCTTACGAGAGTCCATTGTTCCATTGGATAGAGTTCCAATCCTTTTCCAAAAACTGCTCTTTTCAAAACAAACCCATTGTCTATCACGCTACTAAGCTGTTTTTTTAGACCAACGGGAAACACTAGGCGACCTTTGGTGTCAACTTTACAATCGTAAGTGCCAATTAAGTAAGACATTAGTTTGGTTGAGGAACAAATATACCACTTTTCCCCACATTTAGCCACCAAAGTTAAAAATCTTTTCTAGAATTCTTAAATTTATAATATCAAATCATCATAAAAATTTGATTTTAATATGGTTACAATGTGGAATTCTTTACAAATTTTTTTTCTGAAATAAAAAAAATGGGGTCTTCATTTGATTTCGGCATTTTGATTTGGTAGGTATTGGCTTTCATAATTTACTCTTGAAGATAGCCTTTTGCTGACCTTTGTTTTATATTTGTGCCCTATCCTTAGATGTCTATTTTGATTCAGTTTTATGAATAACGAGCTTAGAGAGGTTGATGGTTTCCGTTTTTTAGATATTGGGGAGGGTCAGCCGCTTGTTCCTCTTCATGGGCTGATGGGTACTCTCAGCAATTTTGGTGGAGTCATAGACTATTTTCCCAAAAGGGGGTATAGAGTTTTGTTACCTGAATTGCCCTTTTACAGTATGAAGATTAATAAGACTTCTATTGCTTCTTTGTCTAATTATTTATTTAGATTTTTGGATCGATTTTCTGACCGAAATGCCATTCTTTTGGGGAATTCTCTGGGGGGTCATGTAGCTTTAATGTTTGCTCGGGACTACATAGATAAGTTGAAGGGAATTGTAATTACGGGCAGTTCTGGATTATACGAAAACAATATTGGAGGCAATGCTGCACCGAATCGTAAGAACTATCAATATATAAAAACCAAGGCTCAGGAGGTGTTTTATGACCCAAAGATTGCTACAAAAGAAATAGTTGATTCGGTTTTTGAAACGGTCAATGACAACAAAAAATTAGTTCGTACGATAGCATTGGCTAAGAGTGCGATTCGTCATAATATGTCAAGGGACTTATCTTCTATGGATTTACCTGTAGCCATCATTTGGGGGAAGCAAGATTTGGTTACTCCGCCTGATGTTGCTATGGAATTCAATAGTTTGTTGCCTGATTCCGATTTATATTGGATTGATAAATGCGGTCATGCGCCTATGATGGAGCATCCTGATGGGTTCAATGATATTTTACACTCTTGGTTAAAAAAGCGTGGGTTCTAGATTGGTCCATGCAAATCAAATCAGCGGATTTTATTTCTAGCAGCATTGATATTTCATCATGTCTGTCTCATGGTTTACCTGAGTATGCCTTTATTGGACGGTCTAATGTGGGAAAATCTTCTTTGATTAATGCTATATGCAACAGAAAAAAATTAGCCAAAACCTCATCTACACCCGGGAAAACTCAATTAATCAACCATTTTTTAATCAACAATCAGTGGTATTTGGTGGATTTACCTGGTTATGGATATGCCCAGACGTCCAAAGCCAATCGGCAGACTATAGGGAGAAGAATAAAGGGTTATATATCGGAGAGGAAGCAATTGATTCAGCTCTTTGTGCTGGTAGACATTCGTCATGGGCCTCTTGAGAATGATTTAGAATTTTTCAAATGGATACATTCGGTAAGGCTTCCTTTTGTAATTGTTTTCACCAAATCTGACACATTAAAATCGGGGAAGATTGATAGTCAAATTGACCGATACAGAGGCATACTTTCTAAAACTTGGCATCCCTTACCGGCTATTTTTATTAGTTCATCAGTTGAGAGATTTGGTCTTGAAGAAATACTTGAAAACATCAAAGACTTAAACGCACTATTCTTCAAAGAATAACCATGAGATATCGTAAAATCGTTTCACAACTAACGACGTTCATCTTTTAGTTTGTCTGGTTCTACTGCACTTTGTGCGGATGGAGGTCAAAATGAACATACAATAATCAAGGATAGTTGTTAGTTTAGGGTATCACCTATAGTTCCTTTTTCGAGACGATCTATTTGACAATTACATGTCTGAAGTTCCCCCCTATTTTAATTTTCACATTCGAAAATTCGCTTCATTTTGGAAGATTTTCAGACGTGATATTCTCCTATCCGGATTAGACACTGATAATGTTTCCCAATAGATGCTATTTCCCGTAATAGGTGAAAAGCATCCCCATAACCAAAACGATTGATAACTATACTGATACTTACAATAGGCTTGACACCTTTGAAAACCAACACCCGCTTTTGTTTGGTCATTAATCCAAAACGAGATTCATCTTGAAAATAAAGATTCACCGAGTCAAACTTATTCTTAGCTGTACTGCTTTTAATTTCACACAGTTTACTTGGAAGTTTCTCTTCTTTGAAGGTCCGTTCAGCATCTTTATCTTTTTTATGATGAGATTTTCTTGAAACAATCAGCACACTATTGTGGTGTTTCCGACAATGATTATAAAGGACTTGATAACTTATATTGGATTGGTGATTTTTATGCACCCATGCTAATAACTCAACATAACTAGTTATCGTTGTTGTAGGATCTGCAAGCATAGATGTTATGGCTTGTTTGGTTTGTTCCGTTATCCATGGCGGAATACTACCTTGTTTTCTGTTAGCGAGCAATTCCTCTAAACCGCCTTGTTCTTATAACCTAAGCCAACCTCGTAGAGCTAGGTGTTCCCGCAGTTCAAAGCATAGCGGAGAACCATTCGTTAAACCTGGTCAATTATAAATAGTCTTGCGGGAAACCTTAAGCCTGGGGATTAATTCCCTGGAATAAGTCACTTTCCCCTGTTTTATCAGGAGAAGCATCTTAACCCTACTTCTATTGGATAGGTTCTTTTGCTTGGGCATGAGCTTCTTCATTTCATGCTCGTTCTCTTGTACTTGTATGTCAATTTTTTTTTAGCCATGTAGAAAATTTATAAATTAATGGAGTTATATACATGTGGTAGTATAATCCTATCTTCGAGAGTTTCTGAGAGAGTTTAGCAAACAAAATCCTAAAAATTTAATTCGAGTAAATGTAGTGTGTTTAAATGGTATAATTCCTTTAATGTTTGTAGGATATAGATATATGCCCAGATGCGACAAGGTATATTGCTATGTTCCATCATCGTATTGGTCTTGACATTGAACTAGTTTTTCCTCTTTTTATTACGAAAATCGTTACAACAACGTGTCTGGGTAAGATGTTTTAATTGAACTACATTCTTTCCTTTACAAAAAGGTATACCACACCTTTTGTCCTGCGCCTATTTTCCAGCCATTCTCTGGACTGTTCTTCTGTTGCAAATATTATATTTGGGATATCTCCGCAAAAATTAATTATCAGCATTTTCTTCCTCATCATTAACCACTTTCGACATGGCATTAAAATCGTAAACCAAAAACATTAGCGAGAGGAATCAGCAAGGAACAATAGCATATCCGATGCTTTCCGAAAATAAAAAAAATGATTACGAAATTATTCAAATAATATTATATTTGCATTGATGTTTTTCAAGTAAGATAGATTTATTTAGTCTATATAAATCTATAACAAGAAGACTTATGTCGTGGGTTATCCTTGAAGTCGGTAAGCAATTAAATGTTTATCGGCTTTTTTTATTTTGGTTGTTATACCATAACGAACACTATATTGCTCAATAAGTTTATGTATTTACTCTACTGCTAAACAACTTATACCATATATACTATTATATTGCTCATTTAATTTATATATTTGCGATGTAGTTAAACATGTTGACCTATAACTAAAAGAAGCTGAGAGTGAACTAATACCATTTACACGTTATAATTGCTCAAAAAAGGTTTTGGTGTACAAATCATATCCTGTAATGGATTTGATGCGTTCAGACTTCAGTTGCGTAATCACCTCAGTTATTTTTTTCTTTAGAGATTCAAGATCTTCAAAAAATTTCATAGCCACTCTTTCTTTCATCCATTGCCATACCTTTTCAGCGAGGTTAAGCTCTGGGGTATAAGGAGGAATTCTGATGAGCTTGATGTTTTCTGGAATGGTTATATTCTTAGAAGCATGAAAGCCGGCATTGTCTATAATCAGGATTTTAAGTTCTTTCGGATTTTGTTTGCTAAAAT
>MPMN01000112.1 GCA_002238525.1 Flavobacteriaceae bacterium bin25 | reverse complement strand
GGTATAAAGTGATCGGAAAACTTTGCTTTTGTCTTTTTGATTTGAATTTCGGTTTGCCTCTTTGTCCTTTTACATATTCCTTAAAAGCATCAGATAAATCCTTTAAAATCAATTTGGTTTTAGCTGGTGAATAACGAGATAACCAGGGGGCTTCAGTCTTTTTGTGCTGGGTATACCATTTCCCCAAATCTTGATAAGAATAATCGCATTTTCCGCTTTCTTGGTATTGTTTGAAAAGATGATTTAATGCCTGATTATAGAGGTATCTATTGGCACCAGACATTTCGTTTAATAGTCGATAATCTCTTTTATCACCACTTAAACGACATCTCAAATTAACAATTGTTCTAACAGACATTATAGTACACGCCTTTTTAAGAATACTATTACTCTCTTTTAAAAATCTTGATACAAAAATAGTTAAAAGAAATGACTTTTTGGCTCTAATCACTTTGTTGTGGAATGGTTAATTTAGTTGGTCAGGAAAATTTCTTTTTATGGTAAAAATTTCACTTGAGGAATCTTTAGGTTTAAAAGATTCTTGGTTTGTAGAAAAGATTGATTTCAATCATGATGCTCTGGTAGTAGATCATGGCTTATATTTCGCATACTGGGGTTGATTTGATTTGTCCCCAGACAGGGGAGAAGGGTACGCTTTATGATCATCGTTCTTCTCGTTCTTGGCATCATCTGGATTGGTTTGAATATAAGTGTTTTCTTCATTGCCGTGTTCCTCGGGTACTTTGTTCTTCTGGGGTTAAGACCATTTCCGTTCCTTGGGCAAATGTATCTGAGCGTATGACACGTAAAATGGAAGTTGCCTTAATTCTTTATTTACATTCGACCAAGAACATAACCAAAACGAAAAAGCAGTTTGGCTGTAGTTTTCGGACTGTCCAGCGGATAATGAAGCGTTCTGTGGACTATGGTATGTCGGTTCGTTCGGTTTCTGTTCCCGAGCATTTAAGCATAGATGAGAAAGCTTATAAGAAAGGTCATCAATATGCCACTATTGTCAGTGATGCCCAGCATGGCTATGTTATTGATATGGTCGAAGGTCGGGACTTAAAATCCACTCAATCATTGCTTAAGGATATTGTTGGTGATCAGCAACATCAAGTGAAGACGATTACTACCGATATGTGGAAACCTTATATACCGGCAGCGGGTTCAGAGTTGCCTGATTCATCTGTGAACCACGATAGATTCCATTTGATTCAATACCTTAACAAGGCTATTGACCATGTTGGTAGGCGAGAGGTAAAAGTTTATGATGAGTTGAAAAATAGTCGCTATGCTCTTTTAAAGAACAAGGAGAATAGGACTAAAAAACAGAATATCATTTTTCAGTTGATACGGGATGCAAACTTTGAAGTGAGCAAGGCGTGGCGTTTTCGGGAGGATTTTAAAGCTCTTTTCGGAAGTGAGTGCTTTGATGATGCGCAATCTTATTTAAAGTTATGGATTAGTAGTGTGAAGAAAAGTTCGATAAAGGAGGTGATGAAAGTAGCAGCCATGTTTGAAAGGCACTTTACCGGTGTTTGTAATGCTCTTAGTCTGGAGCAATCTAATGCAAGGGCAGAGGGGCTTAATGCCAAGATAAAGGAAGTCCTCACCATTGGAAAAGGATATAGACATTTCGAAAATTTAAGAATTTCTGTTCTTTTTTTTCATGGTCAATTAAAGCTTCATCCCCAATTATCCGATTAAGGTACTATGGTGTTTTTCATCTATGGATATTGGATGATCAAGAAATAAAGACCTCATTGATTGGTACATAGCTA
>MPMN01000111.1 GCA_002238525.1 Flavobacteriaceae bacterium bin25 | reverse complement strand
AACAATCCTCGGAAACAATGATAGATATCGGATTGGTTGTCTTGCTATAGGTACCACAACTTCCTGACCATCCACTGATTTGATAACCCGTATCAGGCATTGCAGTGATGATTACCGATTCTTCATGATCTACGGATTGATTTTCAGTAATAGAACCTCCAGCACCTGCATCTGTAGTGATGGTATAGGATACCTTTTCAAAGGGGAATTATATGCTTTTGTAACCATTGATATACTGATTTTCCCCCTGCTTTGTCGTATATTTGCAGTAGTAAATAAAATAAATTATGGCAGGAAAATCACACCGAAAAGGTATTAGTTTAGCGAAAATATCCGAATTATTTGCAACAGAAGAACAAGCCCGAGAATGGCTGGAAAATAGACGATGGACAAAAGGAGTATCATGTCCTTTCTGTCAAGGAAAGAATGTGGTTACACTAAAACATCCTACCCAGACGCATCGCTGTAAGGATTGCCGGAACAGAAAGACGAAGAACCAGTTCAATGTCAAAACAGATACGGTCATGGAACATAGCAATATCCCTTGTCGTATCTGGGCAATAGGGATATATCTATACACCACGAACATCAAAGGCATTAGTTCGATGAAGCTACATAGGGAATTAGGCATAGGTCAAAAAGCAGCTTGGTTTATGTTGCATCGCCTAAGAAAAGCATCTTCGGTGTTTAAAGGAAAGAAGTTTGTCGGAAAGGTAGAAGTAGATGAAACCTATATCGGAGGAAAAAGGAAAAATATGTCCAATAAAAAGAGAGAAGCATTAAAGGATGCCGGCAGAGGGACAGTAGGTAAAACGGCTATCGTGGGTATCAAATCGAGAGAAACCAATGAAATAGATGCCCAGGTGGTAGATTCAACAGATAAACATACTATACATCCTTTTATTGAACAACATATAGAAAATGACAATAAAGGTTCATCAACTATTGTCTACACTGATGATGCTAAGGTTTATCAATCGTTGGATTGTGAGCATGAAACGGTTTGTCATTCCTTGTCGGAATATGTCAAAGATATAGCCCATACCAACGGTATAGAATCGTTCTGGGCGATGTTCAAAAGAGGGTATCATGGGATTTACCACCATATGTCGAAAAAACATATCAGCCATTATGTTTATGAGTTTTGTTATCGCCATAACCATAGAAAAAGAAACACTATCGATCAAATAGGCATGATAGTTACGGATATGGTAGGGAAACAAATAACTTATAAGCAACTGATTCAATCCGTTTAAAAAGTTGTTTGATTTAAATAAATACGAACTCTATCCGAAATAAAAAAAACGACTATTATATTTCTATTTATTGACTTTATATAACTTTGATTCGGAATTGAACATTTTACTGTAAAAGTAAAATTACATTGATGGTTTATTCTAAAGATAATCAAACATGTGTACCGTGCTAAATAAATAATTAAACCGATATAAAACACTTTAAGTCAATGTCTATAAACGAATTACCCCCCCCCAGAAAAATGAATTAAGTCAAAGCAAAGACCTAATTCAGGAAAACATCCAAAAACTTAAAACCTTATTTCCTGAAATTGTCACCGAAAACAAAATCGATTTTAAAGTTCTCCGAGAAATACTCGGAGAAGAAATTGAACAAGGAGATGAGAAATATTTCCTTAATTGGAAGGGAAAAAAGAAAGCGAGAAGTGAAGCACATAAACCTTCTACAGGTACTCTTCGTCCTGCCAAAGAAGAAAGTTTGGATTGGGATACTACTCAAAACCTCTATATTGAAGGAGACAACCTAGAAGTGTTGAAACTTCTCCAGAAGAGTTATGCAGGAAAAATCAAGATGATTTATATTGATC
>MPMN01000110.1 GCA_002238525.1 Flavobacteriaceae bacterium bin25 | reverse complement strand
CTGTTCTTTTTTTTCATGGTCAATTAAAGCTTCATCCCCAATTATCCGATTAAGGTACTATGGTGTTTTTCATCTATGGATATTGGATGATCAAGAAATAAAGACCTCATTGATTGGTACATAGCTAATGAAAGTTGTTCCTAAGTAATAGCGGATACTACTTCCACCATTTTAAACCCGGCTTTCCCCTTTTTCCCCTATTTTTTATTACTTCTGTGTTTGTATGTCAGATACATAGATGACATGTTTTGACTATTTTTTGTGAAAAAAGTGTCCATATGATTTTCATTGCTATTTAATGGAATGTAATATAATTTCATCCTATGTTGTAACTCCATGTCCTATGACATCGAAGTGGTGTCCAATAGAAATTACAGATCAACCACACTCCTGGGTAAATCTTGGAGAGAGGGAAAGAAAGTCAAAAGAAAAACCATCGCCAATTGGAGTGATTTTCACCTCTCTGTTGTAGAAGGCTTTAAAGCAGCTATCAAAGGAGAGTAGTTTATAAAGATATTTCCAAAGCTTTTACCAGAAAAGATATTTGCCTGATGAGCATATAGCTCGTATTTTGGGATTGGTCAAAAAATGGAAGTTCAATCGACTTCTCTACAGAGAATCTAACCCAATGAGAGACATCGCTCTGGGGGTTATCATCCTGCACATTCTTTCTCCCCTTTCTAAACTAGATACCGCCCGCGGTCTGTTGTCTGTATAAAACGCTACTACCTGTATAGGGGCCTTATGGAATCTGGTACACAGCTTTGCAACTCTGATGGAAAATCTGGGAATCTTGACATGGAATGAGGTAAGTCTGTCTGGAAATACTGACCGAGTGATTCATGTGACATCTCTGGCAACGGAGGTTCAATCAACGGCATGAAACCTTATTGGTATGGATCAAAAAAAGAGGTTTCCATTAAAGTAACAGTTGGAAATGGCACCTTTTTCAGGTCCGGTAAGGGTTTGAATTCCTTGAGGATAAAAGTGCACTCGGAGGTAGTTAAGGAGTAGAAAATGATCCCAACAAGGGATAGAAATAATTTATTTGAAGCAATAGATACCTCAACACAAATAGTCAATACCCTACTATAGAATAGACTGTTTCTTCGAACCAATTGCCTGACACTCGGGCTAAGAGTTGCTCTTTGACAGAACACCAGGCAATTCAATAATAACCATCTAACCTCCGAGAGCAAACCAAGGAAATAAACCTGGTAGAGCAAGGCATTCACTAGTTCAAAGTGCAACCAAGAACAGATGACCAAGCCACGCCAATGAGGTGTTCCCGTAGAATAACAAACCACCTTGGGAGTTAGACCTTCCTTAGGCTATAATATCAAACGTAGTCAATACCTAGCCAACGCCTTCCCGTAAAATGATTATCATTAGCCAAATAGACCAAAGCCAAATCCTTGAGAAAACTCAAATGGTTTTGGCGATAAACCTACATTCAAGAAAAAACTCCTCAACAGAATACCTAAGTACCAATAGGTCCGTTTTATATTGCAGTGTCAGCACATCGTCTGACGAAGGTAGCACGAGAGTATTCTGCTCATTACACAACCCAAGTCAAATAAAAAAACGGAACACCTTATTCCCTCTATTGGCTAGTAGGTAGTAGTAGAAAATGTAGCTAAAGATGGATGAATTACTTACAATAGTTCTAACGGAATTCTTCAATGAAAAATAGGATAAATCACACCAGAATTTGGTTCTTTTGTCCGCAGATAACATCATAAACAGAATACATCAAAAAATACTTGCCATTTTCAATGAAAATATAAAAAACCAAGTTAATCTACTATAAAAAACCAAGATGGATACATGAACAGAATCTATCAGATGAATTTAGGCGTGGAATTTTGAAGCGAAAACCCCGTCTATTTTTGCTTCATTTCCGCCCATTCCATAACAAAGTGATTAGAGCC
>MPMN01000032.1 GCA_002238525.1 Flavobacteriaceae bacterium bin25 | reverse complement strand
CTATCTGATACCCGTTCCTTGCCGGCAGGCGTATTTCACTTTTCTTTAGCTTTATCCTTGTGCTTATCAACGAACCATAAATGTGCCAATTCATGCTTCAAATGCCACTGGATATAATACCCCAGCAGACATAGAAACACATGACATTTCAAATGAGCTTCACTATAAACATCAATAGGGACGGATTCTCAAGGAAGAAGTCTTGATGGAACCAAAGATATGTCCATGAAGTATAGAACTTTTGATGGGAAAGACCTTGGAAATACCATTATAGATTACTCCACCTTTGATCGCTACTTTAATGCCTTCTACAACAGAGGGAAGAAAATGGAACTAATCGGCTGTGGTTTTTCTTTTGATTTTCTTTCCATCTCTCCGAGATTTTCGGAGGAGAGTGGTTGGTCTGTATTTTCTATTGGGTATAACTCCGACGCAGTATGACAAGGAGTAATAAAAATTCATGCAACTATTATATTCAGATAAATAAATAACAACAGAAAAGTCACATGGAATTTTATCACAAAAATCATTCTAAATATATCTTATAGATAAGTGATGTGCAGAAATTTAAGTGATCAAAAATGGTCAAACAAGAGTAAAAGTCAGGATTAAAGGGGGCAAATTGAAACCCGAGAGGTTTCAACTCCGTTATTTACTCAAATCTTCCAGAATTTTTCGTCTCTTTTTTCTGAATTCACCGATGTTGGTATCGTAATGTTCGAAGTTGTAAACGGTAACCCTTGCTATTTCTTCGGCTTCTTTGGGATATTTTTCGGCATACATTTTCAGTAGTTCATAATCTACTATACCATCACGCATAGCCTCCAAACGAATAGAGGGGTATATTTCCCCTTTTGCGGGATAACTTATCCAGCAATCACCTCCAGGTAAAACGTTTCCTGAGGATCCTATAAGACCTGATGCATCGCTATAAGGGTCATCCAAAACGGTTATACCACCTTTGGATCCCCAATAGTTAAACCCCCAGTGTAGGTATCCTGGAATTCCATATTTGTAGTTGACCCAGTGTAGCAAACGTGTTTTTATGAGCGGCTGTTCAATAAAACGGTTGGCGTATTCCCCTTTGGGTGCTAGACAAGTGTAGTACCAAGCTTCATCACCTTGAGCTTGACGTTCTTTATAGAAAGCGAGGTCTTCATTAAGGAAATTCATCTGTGGCACCCAAATATCTATTTTACCTTCCAGTTTAGAGGTATGGCAAGCTTCAATGATTTTAATGCTTGGCAGAGTACTTTTTATGTAATTAGAAATTTCTATATACGAATCTACATTTTGATCAATTGGTTCATCGGCTATGTGCTGTACGTACAGATTTGCCCAACCATTAGTCTTAATATTTTCCATAAGGGCAGGTAAAAATTGGTCATAGAAATTACGGGTTTGCGGGTCAGAAAGATCTTTGGTTTTTATATAGGTGGTATCTTTTTCCACAATTGGTACTTTCAAGCCAAAATTCCCCGTCCAGCTACCGTCAATTCGATTGCCAAAGTGTCCACCTTCTAGCCTGCCAATAACACCTTCTTCTACAAAAAGATTAACTAGTTTATTGAAATTACTAAAGTCGAATCTCCATGTACCGTTTTCCTCTGTAAATTCAGTATGTTCAAAAGGGGAAACCATCGCCATATTTTGTCGATATTCCGCTAGTGTTTTTGCCATGACACGGGCAAGTTTCCAATAGTTATCACTATATTTTTCTACGGGTTGATTATCATTAAGATAGCTGAGTCTGTCCAGAAAAAACCAGTTAGTAACCCAAAGTGATGTCTTGTCTATTACGGGTTTGAATACTTCTATTGAAATGGGTTTTACCTGGGAAAATTTAGTGCCGTTGACTTTTCCCGAAATACTTACTTCCCCTGTATATATACCTATTGGACTGTCTTTAGGTATTTTTATGTTCACCCAAAGAGGTTGGGAATTCCCAAAATACACTTCTGTACTTTCTTTGTAAAGAATAGGATCAGGGAAATAACCTAAGGGTGATTTGATGATGTCATTTGATGGGTCGGGATTGGTGCGCCCTACTTTTACAAAACCAACAAAACCTTTTTTGATTTCTGATAGTTGTTGTCCTTCTTTTTCTGGTGCCGTTACAGTGACTTTCAGGTTTTGGATACTGGCATTAGATCTGACAACGAACTGAAAACTAGCGTGTTCTCCTCGAGCTACATCGGCGTGAGCCGTTGCGTCGGAAAAGTAGCTGGTTTCTGGGAGTATTTTTTCTAATGGATCTACATAAACAAATTTTACATCAGGGATTTGTTTTTGACATGAATAGAGAGAAATTATTGTCAAAGTAAATAGAATGCTTGTTTTCATGGGTGAAGAATTTTTTGATTCCTAAACTTAAATAAAAATTGAATAGATAGTCAGCTTCATTCTAATTTACAGTATGCTAAATATTTGTTTATGAATTTTTAGTTTTAAGAATTATCATGGATTTGAAATGATAAATAAGTTGTGCTCCAAAATCTGTATAAACAATAATTAGGTGGGCTAAGTTTCTCACCTGATTTCTATTTACACAGTTTTCAGTACACTCCCGCAACAATGATTTACTATTGTATCTTGCTTAGGTGTAAAGATGAAACTACTTAAGAAGACTAAAATTGGAGTTCTATATTTTTCTCAAATAGGTAGTTGCAAAGTTTCAATGGAATATTTAGATCACTTTTGCTAACGATTCAATAGATAAAACGGGAAAATAAATTTCTAAAAAATGTCTTGTAAAAGTCTTAATAAACTTTATGTTAAAATTCAGTTAATATTTTGTAAAAACTTTGGTAAATAGTAAAATATTTCTACATTCGCACATGCCGAGATGTTTTAAAGTTATTTCATGTTAATTGTTTTTCGGTTAAGCTCCTAGAATAGGGGATCTGGGGGCTTTTTTCTTGTTTTTCTTTGTAGTTATTCTGATAAAATCAATCTTTTGAACAAATTTTGACTTCATTATTTGTCAAAAAAGTTAAGCTGAATCGCTTTTAAATCCCATCCTCCTTATCAAAGGAGATATTTTTGGCTCATGTCCCCGAAATTTTTTGTATAATTCCATCGGATGATCTGAGTTGCCTTGAGACAGGATATGTCTTCTAAAATTCTCTGCTACTTGATGATTGAAAATACCCTTGTCTAAGAACAGTTCAAAAGCATCAGCATCAAGAACTTCAGCCCATTTGTATCCGTAGTATCCAGATGCATAACCTCCCTGGAAAATGTGAGCATAAGAAGTAGATAAACAATTAGAAGGCTCATCATCGGTAAATACAGTTTTACTCAATACGTCAAGTTCATGGGATTTTATATCAGTTATCTTGTCAGAATCTGATTGATGGTATGACAAATCCAGTAATCCTAGACCTATTTGACGAAGGGTCTGTAATCCAGATTGAAAATTGTGTGATTTTTTGATTTTAGAAATCAACTCGTCACTGATCGGTTCACCAGATTTATAATGCCTAGCAAAGAGTTTCAATGCCTCCGATTGATAGCACCAATTTTCCATTATCTGAGAAGGTAGCTCAACAAAATCCCAAAGTACACTTGTTCCAGATAAACTTCCATATTTTACTTCAGATAAAATACTGTGAAGTCCATGTCCAAATTCATGGAAAAGTGTTCGTACATCTTGAAAACTCAAAAGAGAAGGACTACTAGAGGTTGGTCTTGGGAAATTACAGACCAATGAGATGTGTGGTCTACTATCTCCCCTCTGTTCTTTGAAATTGGTCATCCACGCGCCTGAACGTTTCCCCTCCCTCGGATGTAAATCCAGATACATCAAAGCCAGAAATCTATCATTATGATCAAAAACTTCATAAACCTGAACATCATTATGATAAACCTGATAAATGCTTTTGTATTGATTGAATTTAAGACCATACAACTTTTGGGCGATTTTGAAAAGTCCAGCGATCACCTTTTGAAGAGGGAAATAAACTTTCAAGGCTTCATCATCTACATTAAAAAGAGTCTTTTTTAGGGCTTCAGATGAATATGCTACATCCCATTTTTCGATTTTTTTAATTCCAAGTTCACTTTTAGCAAATTCTGTAAGCTGATTCCATTCTTTTTTGGCTTGAAGATATACTTTATCATATAGTTCCTTTAAAAATTGATTTACTTTTTTTTCAGAGTTAGCCATCCGCTCTTCTAAGATATATTCATTGAACGATGGATATCCTAATATTGATGCGCGCTGTTTTCTCAATTTTACGATTTGGATAACCAGGTCTGAGTTATTGTAGTCATTATTTTGAAAACCAACTTGACCAAATGAAATAGCCAATTCTTTTCTTATGTCTCTATTATGACAATACTTCTGAATAGGGATATAAATAGGGTAGTCCAAAGTCAAAAGCCAACCTTCTTTCCCTTTCTCACGAGCTTCAAATGAAGTCATCTCAAGAATTTGCTCTGGAACCCCATCAAGTAAATCCTTGTTTGTAACTAAGTATTGGTAATTCTGCGTGTCGGTTAATACATTTTTCCCAAATTGGACACTTAACTGTGCTAGTTTTAAATCCAATTCCCTTAATATCTTTTGTTTTGAATTACTAAGCTGAACTCCATTGCGTACAAATGCCTTATATTGGTTTTCCAATAGCCTTTTTTGTGTAGAATCCAAACTCAACTCTTCTCGTTGTTCATATACTGATTTTACTCTTTTGAAGAGCCTCTCATTAAAAAGTAAATTGTTTTTGAAATTGGTCAGAAGTGGAGAAGTTTTAATTACAGTTTGATGGAGTTTTTCCGAAGTGTTTGCATGGTTTAAATTCATCATACAAGACACGACATAATTAAGCTGAGGCACCAAATTTTCAAAAGGTAAAATGGTGTTGTCGAAAGTAGGTTCCTCTTGGGATTCTATGATTACACTTATGGTGTTTTCACCTCTTTTTATGAAATACTCAATGGCAGGTAAATAGTGCTCTACTTCAATTCTTGAAAATGGAATTGATTCTTTGGGTGTAGAGAATTTCTGAAGAAAAGGGTTTTTACTCATTTGAGGTTCTGATCGGTTTTAATGATTTTATCACTGAGTTTTTTTTTGTAATCAGCAAGTTTAGCCGCCACCTTGATATCATGAGCTCCTATAATCTGGATAGCAAGTAAACCTGCATTTTCAGCTCCATTTAGGGCTACAGTTGCTACAGGCACTCCAGAAGGCATCTGAAGAATAGACAAAATTGAGTCCCAGCCGTCAATTGAATTTCTTGATTTAATGGGAACCCCAATCACTGGAAGTGTAGTATAGGATGCTACCATACCCGGAAGATGTGCCGCACCTCCTGCCCCAGCTATTATTACCTGTAATCCTCTCGCCACAGCCAATTCTGCGTACTGGGACATTCTGTCGGGAGTGCGATGTGCTGATATAATGTTGACTTTGTAGGGGATACCAAATTCCTTTATGATATCGATTGCTTTTTGCATTACAGGAAGATCAGAAATACTTCCCATGATGATTCCAATTTGTGCCATTTTATTTTGAACTGATTTCTATGGTTTGTTTAAGATATTGTGCGTTTTGGTAGGCATTCTCTAAATCTTTATCTAACAGGGTAATATGTCCCATTTTTCTGTTAGGTCGTGATATGGGTTTACCGTACAGATGGAGAAAAGCACCATTGATTTGAAAAATTTTTTCCAAGTTTTTGTAAATGACTGGTCCAGATTTTTTTTTACTTCCAACTAAATTAACCATTACCGATGGGCTTATAATGTCAGGTTTCCCTAAAGGTAGGTTTAAAAGTGCTCTCAGAAGCTGCTGATATTGAGAACTGTATGCACCCTCAATTGACCAGTGCCCACTATTGTGAGGTCTTGGAGCAACTTCGTTGACTAATAATCGTTGTTTTCTATCAAGAAACAATTCAACAGCAAGCAAACCTATATGCTGAAAACTCTCTGAAACTTTTTTAGCCAAGTCAGTTGCTTCGGATTTGATCTTTTCAGAAATTCTTGGTGGACAAAGAATATATTCTACTTGGTTAGACTTTGGATTGAAAATCATCTCAACTACAGGAAAACAACTCGTTTCACCAGAATGATTGCGGCAAATTATCACAGAAAGCTCCTTTACAATATCAATGTATTCTTCAGCAAGACATTCACCATTGTCCAAAGGCTCTAATTCGGAAATTTTATTGATTTTTTTTACTCCATACCCATCATATCCAAAACGACTTGCCTTCCATATAAATGGTAGTTTAGTTTCATTTTGAATAATTGACCGAATGAGGTCTGATTTAGTTTTGAATGACTGAAAGTCAGAAGTGGCGATGCCATTATTCTTATAAAATTCTTTTTGTTTGACCTTATTTTGAACGATTTCTAAAACTTTAGATTGTGGATAGACTTTGACTTTATTTTTTTCTAAAAATTTTAGTGCATCTACATTTACTTTTTCAATTTCAATAGTTACGATGCTTAATTTAGAACCAAAGTCTATGACAGTTTTATAATCCATCAAATCTCCAACTTTAAAATCTGTGCAGTGATTTTTACATACAGCATTGGAATCAAAATCCATGACTGATAGAGGTACTGACCATTTATTTGCTTGATCTATTAGCATTTTTCCTAATTGCCCTCCGCCGAGGATACCTATTTTTGGAAATTGTACCAACATTTATTTACTGCCTATTCAGTCCCCAAAAGTAAATAATTGGAACTCCTTAAGTATCTTCTTGATTTACACTTTGCTATCTAAACAACTTATAGATTTATTTTGAATCTCATGATAAAGATTCAATTAGCAAAATTGTTCTCTGATTAATTATTTATAAATTGAGAGAATATCACTCTGTGCTTCAGTTCTGCAAAAAAGAACAAGCCCACCTGCCAAAACTTCCGTTGCTAATAATAAATGGTGAAATGCTTAACTGATTGAAGAAGATTGACAAAGTCTATCTGATTGGCATAATCAACATTTCAACTCGAAAATCTTGTTCTTTTTCTTCAAAAATGGGAGATAGAAGACTAATAGAATTTGGGCGACTAATTCTAAGTGTAACATCTTCGGTTTCTAAAGTTTTCATCATTTCTAGAAGATGCCTTATGTTATATCCCAATTCCATATCCTCACCTTTGTATTGACAATTTATTGTTTCCTCTCCGCTTTTCCCATATTCAACATCTCGTGAATCAATGGTAAGTGAATTGCCTTTTAATTTGATACTTGCTTCTGAGGTACTTTCACTAGTGAAATAGGTTATCCGTTGGAGAATATTAATGAATTGGGTTCGATCAAGAGTTAAAATATTTGGAAGATCCTCGTGTTGTGGAAAAACATTTTTATAATTCGGATATCTACCATCAACTAATCTACATATAACTACTGATGAATCAAATTTAAATCGAGCATTGGATTTATTGTGTTCAATAATTACATCTCCTTTGTATGATGACAGCATATTTTGTAACAATGTAAGGGGTTTTTTAGGGACTATGAAACCGACAGGCTCCTCTCTTTTGATTGAAGGTAATGAGAAAAGTGACATTTTATGCCCATCTGTAGAAACTAAATCTGCACTCTTTTGGTCGAAATTGAAATAAACTCCGGAAAGCACTTTTCGGACTTCTTCAGGACCAACGGAAAACAATGTGTTCTTTAATCCAAGAGATAAATTATCGGAGGGTAGAACTATTTCATCAGGTGATGGAAAATGAATAGGAGTGGGAAATTCATTAGCATTAAGACAAGATAACTGGTAACGTCCCTTGCGTGAAACAAAGGTCATTATTTCTTTCTCATCTTTAGTTTTTTCCGTTTTTGAAAAAGTTAGTGGCTGCGGGCTAAATGTTTTTAAAACATCCAAAAGCATCCTTGCGGGCAGGCAAAACGCATCTTCATTTTCAGACTCAACTTCAATTTTTGTCGATATGGTAGTGTCTAAGTCCGATGTAGTTAGATTCAGAGTATCTTGATTCAATTCAAAGAGAACGTTATCTAAAATAGGCATGGTATTTGTTGTATTGACAACACCAACTAATACGTTCATTTTGTCTAATAAATCTTTGCTATTTACAATAAATTTCATTCTTCGGTAATTTTTCAAATATAATTCTAATCAGATTAACAATTACTCTTTTCAAAATTTTCGGACAATATATAGTAATTGTCTTTATTTCTAAAAATCCACATAAAACATAATCGGAGTATTAAATCATAAAGGAAATTGCAATTGTTCTTTATATTGTTTAGGTGATACTTCCTCCCTTTAATTGGTTGCGTTGTCATGTTTTACGTATAATATTTAAGAATTTATTTAACGCCCGTCATATAATTTAAACATAACCAAAATATTCCGATAAAAACAAATGGAAGAATAAGCATAAATGATTTTAAGCCTATATTATCACCGCTGATTGTGGCTTGATTTATCTGAGAAAGTCGAATCTGCTTCCTATTTAAAGATAGAATTTCATCTACATCAGCAAGATAGTGTACAATGTTGGTTAAAAATTGTTTGTTTTCATAATTGATGTTAGTCCATTTATCAAATCCTAATGGTAAAGGCTCATTTCTATCAGTTTGGTTTTCAGCAAAGTTGCCATCTGATAATACCACCCATTTTCCTTCTCCACTTTCTGAATATTTGTTTGGTTTAAACGGATGAACCCGATTCTTAAATAGAGATTCAAACCGACCTTCCAATAGCACTCCAGTTACAAAGTTTTGATCTATAAATGATTCAGGGTTAATAGGGATGCTAGCCATCTTAAGATTTAAATTAACCGGAAATCCTGAAAGTTTGGAATAGGATGAAGATTGCAGCAAAATAGTTTTATCCAATTTACCCTCCAAAGTGTCTATAGGACTTACCAAACGCATCAAAACACTATTTATATCATTTGTAATTGGATGATTTTCTACAGGCTTGATAATTGGAAAATAAGGATATAAAAAAGGAGCATATTGGGGACTTTGATTACTACCAGTAGCCAATACAACTGGTCCAGAGTATAAATCACCCACAAACTGATTTTGAAATCTAAATTGATTCTTGAAAAACAAATCTTCCAGACCAAGAGAATTTATTTCCGGTATAAAACCTTGTTCATTGGCATATAGATCTTGAGGGTTCGCTATTAATGGGTTTATTAACCAGAGGATCTTTCCGCCATTACAGGTGAATTGATCTAGTATAAATTTTTCTTCAATTGAAAATGATTTTATTGGATTTGAGACCACTAGTATGTCAAATCGGTCTAAATTTTCTAAAGTTTGTTCATTAGAAATTTGCTCAGCCTTAAAATCAAAAGAAGCGATATTGTAAAAACCCTTTAAGCTTAATAAAAAATCAGTGATGTATAGTTGTTCACTTGTTTTGTGAGAGCTTAAAACAGCGATATTCTTATTTTTCTTGTTCCAAGCCTGATAAATACCTTCAACCAGGTGTAATTCTAGTTGCTCAATGGCTTTTAGTATATCTTCCTCTTGTGTTTCGTAGGACGTTTCCGGCAATAAAGAAATAGGAATAGATTTTTCCTCGCCATGAACCAGTATCCACGGATAGAGAGTAATTTGATTCGTAATATTTCTTTTGTTTTCAAAAACATAATGGGGTTGAACCCCCATATTATCTAATACTGAAATGACTGCTTCATTTTTTTCTAGCCATCGTCTATCAAGGATAGAGAATGAAATCAAGGGATTTAGTCTTTCAACGGATTTCAATAATTCATTCAATTCGCTTTTTAGCCTCAAAAATGAAGGAGGTAGGTTTCCAGTTAAAAGGACATCAATAGATATTGACTGATCAATACTATCAATAAATTCTTTTGTTTTTGAAGAAAGACTATATCTTTTATCAGATGTCAAATCCAACTGATAGTCAATTAAATTCCAATGATAAATCCAATAAGTGGAAAGAAGAATCACTATCCATGTTCTAAATTTTAATCTTTTAATCATCTATGTCTCAATTGATGAAGAAGTGATATGCCAAAAAATAAAAACAACAGAGTATTGAATAGAAAATAGAATACATCTGAAACTCCAAGTACTCCCCGACTTGGACTCAGATAATGATTTAAAATACCTATAGAATCAATGAATTGATACCAATAAAAATCACGAGATAAATTGGCGATATAGAACCACCCGTAGTAGTGAAATAAACAAGCGATTACACCAATGATGACTACTAGTACTGAATTTCTAAACAAAATGGATAAACAGATACTCAAACCGGTATAAACTGTTCCAACCAGGAATATAGATAGAAGACCACTAAGATGACTCATCCAATCAAAGTATCCCCTTGGTTCTGATAACTGTTGAATCGCAAAAAAATAAACTATTAATGGTAGTAGGGCAAATAGAATTAAACTCAGTATACCAATAAATTTTCCGATAACTAAATGAGCTAATGATATAGGCGACGAAAAGAGAATTTCAAGTGTGCCATTTTGAGTTTCATCTGAAAAACTTTTCATGCTGATAGCGGGGATTAGGAATGCTAAAAGCCAGGGACTTAATTCAAAAAAAGGCCTCAAATCTCCAATGCCAGAAGAAATAATATTGTAGTCATTGTCTATTACCCAAAATAGAAGACTGCTAACCATCATATAAACTCCCACAAAGAGGTAGCCCATTTTGGTTCTATGTAGCAGTTTTATTTCGTTTATGGCGAGATGCAATATCATTATTGGGGTTCAAAAAATTCTATCGTGATGTGATCTCGATATTTTAGACCATATAAGGTATTAGCACTTCCTACCGTTTTTGGATCACCTTTGTAAATTCCAAGTTCCAAGAGATTATTTGAATTAAATAGCGCAAACTTTGAGCCGAGAGGACTTTTAGTTGTATTTGCTTTAATAGCACAGTCTGCATAGGAATCATAAATAGTTTCAATTCTAAAGCCTCTAGCTATAATTCTAAAGTGCTGATCTCTCCCAAGGGAATAAAAATCAGTTTTTGAAATGTTTGTCACAAGATTTCCAAATCGATCAATAAAAATTATCTGCCCTATTATTTTGGATGCTTTGGGGTTCAAAATAGGTAATTCTGGCTTCAGGAGTTCAATTTCGGTTACTTCTGTTCCCAATTTTTCAGGGCTTTTATTTTTTGCTAATTCAATCGCTATAGGGGTTAAAGTATCTAGTGTCATAAACGAACTTCGTTTTATATAGAGTTCAGATACCGATATAATTTTGTCAAATGAATTTTTTGATGCTATCAATCCCATCAATCCGTTATCTCCAACAATAAAGTATTGGTTTTTATACTGAACAATTAGAATTCGAGATTCTGGAGTTGACGAAACTTCAAACCCGATAATATGAATTGTCCAGGGATGAGAAAAAGGTATACTACTTCTGATGATATAAGCACATTCAAGATAGTTGTATGGACTGATTTCATGAGAAATATCAACTATAGAATGCTCAGGTAAAGCTTTAAGTAATTTGGTCTTAATTGCTGATAACCAGAAGTTTTTGGTACCAAAATCTGTGGTAAGTGTAATTACCTGCATGAGCAAAGCAAAACTATAAAATATTGAAGTAGATTTATTTTAGACAATCCAATCTCACTAAATTAGCATTTTGTCTATGAGCGAGAATTTTGCGACAATTTCTTTAGGTGATATTAACCCTTTGGACTTTTATGGTCAGCAAAATTGTTATATTGATCGCATCGGCTCATATTTCCCCCATCTTAAATTAGTCGCGCGTGGGATGACCTTAAAAGTATTTGGAAGTCATGATGAAATAGAACGATTTAAGATAAGTGTTGATTTAATGTTTGACTACATTCTTCAGTACAATAAGTTTGATTTTGAAGCAATTGAGCAGATTCTTGGCGGAAAATTTGACAATACTATAAATAATAAAAAGGATGCAATTGTACATGGGGTAGGTGGGAAATTAATTAGACCTAAAACTCATAATCAGAGAAAGTTGGTAGATGCTGTTTCCAAGTGTGATATTGTTTTTGTTATTGGTCCAGCTGGGACTGGAAAAACATATGTAAGCCTTGCTCTTGCTGTTGATGCGTTAAAGAATCACAAAGTCAGAAGAATCATTTTGACTAGACCAGCAGTTGAGGCAGGAGAGCATTTGGGATTTTTGCCTGGTGATCTTCAGGAAAAACTCGACCCTTATATGCAACCCTTATATGATGGGTTGCAAGCGATGATACCCAATGCAAAACTCAATCAGTACATTGAAAGAAAGGTAATTCAGATTGCACCCATTGCTTTTATGAGAGGAAGAACCTTAGAAGATGCATTCGTTATACTAGATGAAGCCCAAAACACGACACATAAACAGATGAAGATGTTTCTCACCCGAATGGGAACTGGTTCAAAGTTCATCGTAACTGGTGATCTTGGACAAATAGATTTATTTCAAAATAGCAATTCTGGTTTGTTACAAGCAATTAATCTCTTTGAGAATATGGAAGGAATTGAGGTGGTTCGACTTAATGAATCAGATGTAATCCGTCATTATCTTGTTAAAAAAATTATTAGAGCCTATCAAGATATGGATGACAAAAGAGCAAAAGTCTCGAACAAAAAATAATTGTATATTTTCCTTTGGAGGCAATTCATACATTATTAAAAACTGACTTAAAAGTCGGTAGATTGAAGAATTTTTACAGAGGAAAGGTTAGGGATTTGTACCATTTGGACAACAATCTATTGATTATGGTAGCCACAGATAGGGTTTCGGCTTTTGATACGGTGATGGAGTTTGGAATTCCTTTTAAAGGTCAGGTGTTGAATCAGCTATCTACTCAAATGATCAAAACAATTAAGGGTGAGGTTCCTAATTGGTTTATTGATTGTCCTGATCCTAATGTAAGTGTTGGAAAGTATTGTACACCCATTCCAATAGAAATGGTCATTAGGAGATATTTGGTGGGACATATATTTAGGCTCTACAGTACAGGGGAAAGAAAAATTTGTGGGATAGACTTACCTGATGGGTTAAAACAGTATGATCGTTTAGAATCACCGATTATTACTCCTACCACCAAATCACATTCTGGTCATGATCTGGATATTTCCAAAGGTGAAATCCTTTCAAGGAGACTAGTTAGTTCGACTGAATATGAAGTAATGGAGAACTATACTTACAAGTTATTTGATATAGGGACTTCAACAGCAGAGAAGCGGGGTTTGGTGTTGATGGATACAAAATATGAATTTGGAAAAGATGATGATGGTCAAATTGTTTTAATTGATGAGGTTCATACAGCTGATTCATCTCGGTATATTCATAATCATGGATATGAAAAGCGTCATCAAAATCCGAAACACGTGAAACACTTATCTAAAGAATTCTTTAGACAGTGGCTTATGTCAGAGGGATTTCAGGGAAAAGAAGGTCAGATTTTACCTGTTATTGGTCATGAAGTCCAGAATCAACTTTCGATGCGGTACATTGAATTGTTTGAAATGTTAACAGACCAGCAGTTTGTAATTGGTGATTTAAATGAAATTCACAATAGAATTCAGAAGAATGTAGAGTCATTTTTGAATCTTCATTAACCGGAATGATCCACTTAAAATTGTTGATTTGATGATGTGAACAACTATTTGATGGAAAATCATTTTCAATCCATTCAATTGATTTAGTTTTAATTCAAATAAGTGTGTTTGCTGTTAATGATAAAAAAGAGCGGCAAAGTATTAACAAAACCGCTCTTCCAACAAATATAAATATGGGTAAATATACAAATAAGGATAGAAATAATACGATAACCCGGACAGATATTTCAATGAGCTTTGCTTCAGGATAGACCGTTTACAAGGTAGAGGGACGATATTCAATAATCAGATAATAAAAATGGTCGAAAAGGAAAAATTATATCAAAAAAATCTTATGTACACTTAACTAACGACCTCTAAATTTCTATGCAAATCATCTGGTATATATTATCAATTTTTTGTTTTGTTGTTTCCATTTGCCCAACAGTTTTTATAGATAAAGAGATTTAAACTCCAATTATTGAGATGATTTATCTCACTGACTTTCTAAAAGTGTTTTGATATCATGGTAGGTTTCAAAAAAAAAGACTGTGCCTCCTTCAAAGTGATTTTCTGCGTCTAGCTCGATTAGGCGGTTTTTAGTCTGTTTTGAAATTTGTTTCATGTACACTGATTTTGAAATTAGGTCTGAAAAAGTTACCGAATCATCCGGAACATAATAGAATGAAATAGGTACAGTTATATCTATTGATTGAATACTATTTTCTTCCAACACAGAAATAAAATCAACATCGGTCCCTTCAAGCACTCCATCTCTGAATGCGGTGTTGAATAAATTTTGTGGATTAAGATCAACAAGATCTTTGGATATTAGCCCATTTATTTCTTTGAGATTTTCAAGCATCTTATCGTAAGGGGGATTAACATAACTTGACCAGGATCGCTTTAATCCTTTGCCCAATTCATTGATTGTATTTAGTGCCCATATATAGTTTGGTATACTCTGAATTTGTTCATCTTTTGTTGATAAGATTTCAAAAAATTGGGTTTTATCGTAAGCTCCTCCTCCTACAAACAAACCAAGTAATTCAAAACCTGAATTTTCTTGCACCAATTTTGCATGTCCAATACTTGAGGTTGCCCCCTCTGAATAGCCTACTAAAAACAACTCATTGGTATGGTTAATTGACTTTATTTCTAAGTACTCCTTAGCCGCTATCAACATATCATGTGAACTACTTCCCAAAGAATTTAAATGTTCATAAGGATGATGGACTTGTTTTGATTCACCGTATCCTATATAATCAGGAAAGCTTACGATAAAACCCAGTGAAGCAAAATAAATGGCAACCGTTATTTCATTAAAACCTAATAGTTGCTTTGAAGGTGCTGTTTCACCCGGTTCAATTGTTCCATGATGAAGACTAATTATTGGTACTTCTTTATCGGTGTTTGGAACTAACAAAACTCCAGAGGCATCAATATTTTGATTTGTCCAAGGATTTTTGGTGCTATAGATTAGGTCAATAGGTTTGACATCGTATTGGGCGACCGGTATGTCAATTTCATCAATCAGTATTCTAATAAAGTTTAGAGTTGCACTTGATATATTATCTCTTTCGTTTGAGGATTTTACAAATTTGAAATCAGGTTCACTAGTAGGGGGGACCTGTATAGGTAACTCGGTAGTTAGGGGAGGGATTTCATCAATGACAGGTGTGCTTTCTGAGCAAGCAATTAGTATTACTGAAAATCCAATAATGAATAGTGTCCTTGAAAGAAAGTCTTTCAACATGGGGGGGTTAATTTTTAAGGATATGGTTTAACACTTGGTCAATTTTAAAAGGAGGCTTTAAACAAACTGATTCATCGTACCTTTTTAGATAATTGATTTGTCGTTTTGCGAATCTTCTGGTATTTTTTTTTATTTCTGAAATTGCTTTATCAAGAGTTAGTTTTTTATCTATAAAATCAAACAGTTCATTGTATCCAATCGTATTAAGCGTTGGCAATTTTCTATAAGGATATAGGGATTCAACTTCTCTAAGAAATCCATCATTCATCATTTGATCTATTCTTGATTCAATTTTAGAATATAAATCGGCTCTTGTCAATTCAAGTTTTACCACAATTTGTCTAAACGGTCTTAGGGGCTTATCCCTTTCAATATAATAGGAGTAAGGTTTTTCGGATTCTTCAATTATCTCTAAAGCCCTTATTAATCTTCTGGGATTTTGTTTATCTACTATGCTATAGTACTTAGAATCTTTTACAGCAAGTTCATTCTGTAAGAATGCCAGACCTTTTTCATTGTATAGTTTTTGAATCTTATTTTTTGTTTCGGAAGATATTTTGGGGAATTTGTGTAATCCAAATAGTAAAGCATCTGCATATAAACTTGGTCCTCCAACTAGAATGATGATTTTATTAGTTCGGTGTAATTGTTTAATTGTATCTAGGGCATCTTTAGCATAATCCCCTGGGTTATAGGTTTGTTTTATACTGATATGTTGAATGAAGTGATGCTTTATGGATTGTTGGTCATCATCAGATGGTACGGCAGTTCCTATAGACATCTCTTTATAAAACTGCCTGGAATCGCAGGATACAATTTGAGTTTTCAAGGCTTTCGCAAATTTTATACTACAGGAAGTTTTCCCAACAGCTGAGGCCCCAGTTATGAATACTATGATGGGCAGTTTGGATTTAGACATCTTCAAGACTGTTACCACATTTATGGCAGTAACGTGCTTCATCTTTGTGTTCTGAGTTAAGACAATGGGAACAGGTTTGGGTATTTGATTCGTGTTCTCCAGCTGCAATTTGTTTGCTAGCTTCTGAAGTAACAATTAAAGCAGAAACAGCTATTATACCGTAGCCTATGAGCATTATTAGTGAAGCAATAAATTTCCCGGGTATAGTAGTAGGAGTGATATCTCCATATCCAACAGTTGTTAGTGTTACGATGCACCAATAAATGCTCATAGGAATTGAGGTAAATCCACTTTCCTTGGGTTCAATCAAAAACATGATCGTCCCAAAACAGGTACATAATAGAAGGAAGGCAAAAACAAAAATGATGATTTTAGTTCGACTCTGCTTTAAAGCAATCAATATGGCTTTTGATTCAGTTCTGAATTGTATGTATTTCAGCACCTTAAAGACGCGCAAAAAGCGTAGACTTCGGATGACAACCAAAAAATAAAGGTGATCATTATACATTACAGAACTCAGTGCTAGAATTGCTACCAAATCAATAATGCCGTAAAAACTAAAAATAAATTTTGAAGGTTGATCTATGATGATTATTCTCAGGACGTACTCAATAACAAATCCTACCAAGATTATTCCTTGAACTATGATGAGTATCTGGCAATACTTTTTCCCAACAGATTCAATACTCTCTAAGGCAACTGAAGCAACTGCCAATAATATAGCTGTAAACAGAACATATTCATAAACTAATCCCGATTTTGTATCGGCTTCGTTCAAAACTTGATGTAACTTAAGTTTCCATACCTTCATGTTTACGAAGTTATTTTGTTAATAATCATTTGATGTGGTGGTATGTACTAAACAATTGTTCAACGCGATCTATTTTATTCTTTCTCCAAAAATTTTTCTACCGATACGAACCATTGTGCTTCCTTGAGTGATTGCTAGTAGATAATCTTGTGTCATACCCATGGATAGAATATCCATCTGTGTGTTTGTGGTTTTAAGTTTATCAAAAAGAGTTTTTAACGATTTAAATTCACTTATCAGTTGTTTTCGATTAGAGGTAAAACTAGCCATACCCATAAGTCCCTTTATTTCGGTGCCTCGGAATTGTTTACTGAGTGTTATTAATTCATCTATTTTTTCGATTTCCAATCCAAATTTACTGACCTCTTGCGCTATTTTTACTTGAATTAGTACGGGAATAATTCTTTTACATTTCATTGCTTGGCGATTAACTTCTTTTAATAGTTTCAAAGAATCAATGCTATGAATCAAAGAAACAATGGGGGCGATATATTTTACCTTATTGGATTGAAGATGTCCTACCATATGCCAATTGATATCTTTGGGTAGTTCTGATTGTTTTGACACCAATTCTTGAACTCTATTTTCTCCAAAGTCTCGATGACCAGCATGGTAAGCTTCTAGGATATCTTCTCTGGTTTTGGTTTTACTCACAGCAACAATAGTTACTTTGGAGGGTATGTTTATTTTGATTTGGTGAAGATTGTACGTTATTTTCATGGATAGCAAATTTACATTTACCACAACTCAATAAAAAAGCATAATTAATAGAGTAATCACTGGATTCTTATAGTATGAAAAGCAATTGATTTTTAGGATAAAAGTTACCTCTAATTTAGCATAGATGGGAGAGTCATCTTGTTACAGTAAGAAACACTAAAAGTGATAGTTTATTGGGATATTGGATAAGAAAATCTGATAGGAATTCATTCGTTGGATTAAGGCGGTTCTATAAAGAAGGTATGTATGGGGATGTATTGTAGGTTTGCTCAATTTCTAGATTGTATTTGTTTTGATGTGTTAGATTAATTATATAGTGAGGTCAACGGCAATTATATTGAAAACCAATTGCCAATCTATTTGTTGCAGAGTTTTTCTATTTCAAGAGCTAATTTAAGTGCTTTTGCACCATCTTCAAGAGAGGGTTTGGGTTTGGTATTGTTTATAATTGATTGGGCGAAGCTGTTTAGTTCATCCAAAATTGCATTAGTACTTTTTACTTCGGGGTTATCAAATATCAATTGTTTTTTTTCACCTTCGGCATTTTTCAATATTAGGGAATAGTCTTCGGGTCTATCGGGGGCATCTTTGAGTTTTACATATTCAACTTTTTTCGAGAGAAAATCAATAGAGATATAAGTATCTTTTTGAAAGATTCTTGATTTTCTCATTTTTTTAAGGGAGATTCGACTGGCAGTCAAGTTTGCCACACACCCATTTTCAAAAGTAATTCGGGCATTACATATATCGGGTGTTTTACTAATGACGGGAACCCCTGATGCGTGGACTTGGGCTACCTTAGAATCAACTATCTGTAGAGCAATATCTATATCGTGAATCATCAGGTCTAAAACGACACTGACATCGGTTCCACGGGGGTTGAATTCAGCCAGGCGATGAGTTTCTATGAACATTGGATTGTCAATTTTCTTTTCGACGGCTTTAAATGCTGGATTAAAGCGTTCAACATGTCCTACTTGTCCTTTTATGTTATTGTTATTGGCTAGTTTGATAATCTGATTTGCTTGTTGTTCTGTTTTGGTAATTGGTTTTTCAATAAAAACGTGTTTTCCTTTTTTTATTGCCAATTGTGCCATTTGGTGATGTATGATGGTAGGGGTAACTATATCTACAACATCAACACAATCGATTAATTCTTCTGCTGAATTAAATTTCTTGATTGGCTTCAAAGAGTTATTGTGTTGGCTTAGTTCTACTTTAGGATCATAATAGCCGATGATGGAATAGTGGGGTGATTCATTGAGATTTTTCAGATGAATTCTACCCAGATATCCGGCACCTAGCACTCCAACTTTCAACACTTTCTAAAAACTTCCATTTCTCAATGCGAACAATAAATCAAAATGCTAATATAAGACCAAAAAAAAATCTCTATGATTACATTGTGTACTTGGTAGTTGACATGATAAATCAAATAAGGAAAGGAAACTATCTACATTGTGTATTTTTAGGATATGCATTTCAATTTAGATATCCGACGAATAAGATGACTTTCTCATAAAATAGCCAAATTTAGTGGTTATACAGCTCATGCAACGTTAAGATTAACAGAATTTAATTGGATAGCAGATCGAAAATTCTCAGATTATTTACCTTAGAACTAAAGTCAATGTCGAACACTGGCCTTCCATTTAATTAATAATCAATTTAATACCGAATAAATATAGGCTATTTAAGAATCTAAAATTAAATTTCGCGAAGCTGTTATGGCTCCGATTGGAAAACCCAAGATTGCTTTACAGACTTAACCCCTGAGGTGATTATCCTTCATGGTATAGGGGGGACTAGAAAACGGCCCTTTGATTTGTAGGGGAATTAAAATCTAAGGATCCAGCGCTAAGGGCTGAAAGTTAAGATTTACTGCTTGGTAAATCTAATCAGGATAGGAGAATATCACGACTAAAAATCTACATAAATGAAGCGAATTTCCAAATGTGAAAATCAAAATAGGGGGCTTCAGTTATATACTTTCGATAAGATTACCCTCAAGTCAAGATTACAAAAGACATATACAAACATGGTTCTGCTTTTCAATAGGGAATTAAAACGAAATAAACGGTTGTGATTTCGATCACAACAAAGGGAACAATCTTTACCTGATCAATCAAAGTAGGTTTTATTAATCTGATCATTAAAAAACTCAATCGGCATATTTATCAATAGTGACTGCATTCTGTTTTCATTTATTTCCTATCAAGAACTCAATGAAACGAGGACAAAAATCAGATAGGTATGTTTAATTTATCGAACAAAACTTTGTTCCTCTGCTTAGCATCAGAAATTATTTTATCGAAAGGAAGAACTTCAACGTATGCATTATACTTATACCTTTCAGCATCGTAGAATCGAAAATAACCAGATCCATCAGGTGTTTTAATATATCCATCGTCCTCAATTATTTCAATCAATTTAGAAGTTAAATCAGCAACTATATAGCAATAAAACGGAGTTTTTTCTGTAGCTTCAATCTTCCTACCCTTCTTCTTTACCTTCCCCTTGATTATCTCCCTAATATATCGTTTTACTTGCCTTAGGGGATCTCTTTCTTTATCACCAAGTATATAATCATTTCTGTCTGGTTTTTTAAACTCTACAATTGTAAATGATTGATAGGGTTTATAATCTTCTGAATATAATACCGCATTACGAAAAGTCTCATCTTTTTGAATTAATAGGTCAGTTCTTTCGGTCGATTGAGAATTTAATTCTGGCACCTGCTTAAATGATTTATCCGAAGTTAAAAATGTATTGAAATTAAGTCGCTCGTCTATTAGCCAAAGATTTTGTTTCTCATTAGTTATTGAATCATCAGTCTCTCGCATGGGAAAGAATAGACTATGAATTATATCCTCATTTGTAATTTTTCTATTATCATCTAGTTCTATGAGTTTTTCCAATAAATCTATTACTGAGCGTCTGTGTATAACATATCGAGATAAATCTGATTGCCCCACCGAATTGAATTCAGTTAAAAATTTATCATATAGAATTTTGTAATCCTCAATAGTAGTAATGTCTTTTTTCTTTTCTAGCAAATCCAATCCCTTCTCTTTAACATTATAACGCCACTTACTTTCTATTTCATATAAATGTAAATCAAGTTCTTCTTTGCTTAACCCAGCAGGTAATTTTTCAACTGATTCCTTATTGTGATTGAAAACTACATTATAATTCTGGTAATATTTTTGAATCATTGGTTTATATACTTCGAGTTTTTCTTTTCTTTTTTTTGTCAATATTTCATTCAATATTTTTTCTGTACATCGAATAGATTTTTCCCTGATATGAGATAGGGTGATTTCATCCGCATCCAATTCTTCATCCGCATCCTTATCAGACTGAAAATTGAACCCTTTTCTTTCTTCGTTTACATGTTTATTGAGATATTCACCAACTACAATAACTTGAAAATAATACCCTTGATCGTCTTCTGATTCTTTAACTGGATCTTTTAAATCAGGAATATATTTTGAAAGACCTTCCTCTTTTACCGTTCGATCGTGTGCACAATAATGTATTTTATGGCTTTTAGCTTCGTACGATCTAGCAATAAAAATATCAAAAGACATATTTCCAATAGTTAAATCGTCCTTTTCAATTCCACTTTTGAATTCTTTGCTATATAATTCTGTTAAATTAACTTTTTGATTGTTCTGATTTATAAGAATTATTTCAGGTTCTTTCTTCTGAAGAAAATATAGTTGGAAGTGTGTTATAATCCTTCTACCTAACTCGGTAATTGATTTGGGAATGTTTTTTTTGAATTTTTCATTGAAACCAATTAAACAAACCTTTGTCTTTGATACCTTTTCATCTGAAACACCCTCTTCATAATTCTCGAACCCTTCTTTTGTTTTTTTATATCCAAAATTTCTAAATCGAAATTTTCCATTATCTGCAAATATGCTGTTGATTTGCATCTTGCTGACAACTTTAAGACAGATGAATCTTCCTATTCCTTTTCCACCGATTTCTAATTTATACTCACTGTCAAATTCTTGGAAGGAATTGTAATTGTCCTCATTTAAACCAATGCCATTATCCATGACTTCAAAAGAATCAATAGGATACACATTAACGTCATTTAATTTGCTCAGTGTTATGTCCAGGCCATTTCTAATTAGTTTTATCTCAATAGTTCCACTTAGATTTGGGTTATTCCTTTTTTCCTCATCAATTGCATGAATAGAATTGCTTATGGTCTCATATAATGGATATAGAGACTTTGTCCACGGCAGGTGTAATTTATTAACCCTATGTTTTAAATTTGTTGAATTCTCAGGCATATACAAATCTACGCAATATTAATAGAGGGTTTAGGATACGGTAGAAATCAATAATACTTAAAGAAATACCATCAATCGTTTGAGGAAGTCTCCCCCAAAAGGTCTAATTTGAGGTTAGTATGAATAGTACCGTTTAAACAATAAAATTACCCATAGAAAATTTAATGCCTAAGCTGTTTAGCCGTAGAGTAAACATATAAACTTATTGAGTAAGTATAGTGACAAAATGGTATAATTCGGGTTAAATGAGTAACTCATAATTTTTTATTACATTCGTATATTAAAGGAAAGAAAAAAATTAAGATTGAAATGACGAAAAAAGATTCATTAACGATATCTGAAGTTTATAAATATATTTTAAGTTTTGATATTGAAGGCATTCCTAATGACAAAAATTTGCCTGAGAATTTTCTTGGTTTGTATTATCAAGGTAAAAGAATTATTGAAGAGAAAACATTAAATCTTTCATTAGAAAAAATGACGTATGGGAAAAACACTTTATACAATAAATCCGGGGAAAAGTATAGCGATATTTTAAAAGGAATATTTTATAGCATTAAATACAAAAAAGGGGTTGATGATACAGAAAGAACAGAAATATTGAATGCATTTTTACAGACTCCTGTTTCTTTAGAATCCATAGAATATGATTCTTTTCAATCTATAATAATAGATACTCAAAATAAACAGACCGCATTATTAAATAAACAGACCGCATTATTAAATAAACAGAAGAACTTATTAACCATTACTGCATGGGGTGTTTGGTTATTTTGGATATTCAATTTTATAGCAGCTATTATTCTCTTTTCCTAACTTTTTTGAAAATATCTTTTTTCTTCTAAATTCATCGTTTGATATGATCTTTTATAGTTTCTCATAAAAAATTATTGAGGTGAATACTTTCATTCAAATCTTTGATGTCAATTAATAAAGGATAATTATGAATATTTATTAAAGGTCAAAACCTCTTAGAGTTCTCTGAACGCTTCAAAACGGACTTGGATTGCAAGAGATGCCTCTCTGAGATCAAATGGAAAAAAGGCTTCAAATGTGTTAAATGTGGACACAAAGCTTGTCAGGTAGGCAAGGATTTTCCCAGGACATGCAACATCTATAGTCATACCGAGTCAGCTACAGCCGATACCTTGTTCCACAAGGTTAAATTCGGTGTTCCTAAGGCCTTTTTCATCTGCTTTGAGATGTCTACTAGTACCAAGAGTCTTTCTGCAAGGTGCACGGCCGTTCGCTATGGAGTAACCGAAAAGAATGCCCGTCTGTTCATGCACAAGGTCAGAGAGGCTATGGAATATAGTGGCAAGTACCCTATGGATGGTATAGTACACGTGGACGAGTTCGTTCTGGGTGGAGTGGAACAAGGAAAAATAGGTTGTAGCTATGATACCAAGAAAAAGAAAGTAGTAACAGCGGTACAGCTAACAAAGGAGGGAAAGGTTAGGCGTATGTATGCCATGGGCATAGAAGATTTCTCTGCACGCTCCCTTGAGTCCATCTTTGCCGATCATATTAGTAAGTCTGCCCAGATAACCACTGACAATCTGTTGTTCCCCGTCACGGGGAGGAAAGGATATAGACCAATAGCCGAGAATTATGACATTACCCGGATTGAGAGTAACAAGGGACTGCACTTTGTGGCTCTTCATACCATGATACAACAGATAAAGTCTTGGATAAGTACCACTTTATTCATGGGTAAGCGACTTTAACCTAAACAGATATTTTAGCGAGTTCTGCTTCAGAACAAACCGTTCACAGAATAAAGAAACGATATTCAACAATATAGTAACAAGGATGGTCAACAAGGAAAAAGTCTATCAAAAATATCTGATATGTTCTTAAGTATTTGCCTCAAAAAATTAAATAGTTCTGTTTTTATTCTAACTTCTCTTATTTGTTTTTTTTGATCGTTTTTCTTTTTCTTGTATTTCGCTTTTTAATATGTTGATTTTACTATTTATGTCTTGCAAAGAATACCCAGAAACTTCATTATTAGGGTAATTATATAAATAATCTCTTAATTCACTATAACCATTATAAGAGTAATTGTAAATAATGTCTTGTATAACATCATAATCTTCAATTTTAGGATAAAAATGCTCTTCTATGATATTCGTTATTTGATGTATAGACGAAAGTGGTAAATCATTATTATCTCTATTTGTTTCCCAATGTGCTCCAATACCTTCTAAGGCTTTATTGAATGGTTTTACTTTTTCTTCCCAAAAACTCAATTTTTTTTTAAGGTCATTTATTTCTATTTCAAATTGTTCTTTCATTAGAATATTTAACTAATAATGTTTTTATATAGACAAATATAGTGTTTTTATTTTTAATCTTTTGTATTCTAGGCAAGTGGTAGAAATAAGGTATAAGTATTGATATTAGAATAAGAGATAGAACGACAGTGTCCCGATAATTGTGTGCATATATTTTTTTGTTGAGGTGTGCATATAATTTCATATCTTTGATACCTACTATATAAACGTTATTATGAATATTTTTAAAGGTCAAAACCTCTTAGAGTTCTCTGCACGCTTCAAAACGGACTTAGATTGCAAGAAATACCTCTCTGAGATCAAATGGAGAGACGGCTTCAAATGTGTCCAATGTGGACACAAGGCTTGTCAGGTACGCAAGGATTTTTCCCGGACGTGTAACATCTGTGGCCATACCGAGTCAGCTACATCCAACACCTTGTTCCACAAGGTAAAGTTCGGTGTACGCAAGGCCTTTTTCATCTGCTTTGAGATGTCAACCAGTGCCAAGAGTCTTTCTGCACGATACACAGCTGTTCGCTGTAAAGTGACTCAAAATACTGCCCGTTTGTTCACGCACAAGTCAGAGAGGCTATGGAATCTAGTGGCAAGTACCCTATGGATGGTATAGTACACGTGGACGAGTTTGTTCTGGGTGGAGTGGAACAAGGAAAAATAGGGCGTAGCTATGATAGCAAGAAAAAGAAAGCAGTAACAGCGGTACAGCTAACCAAGGAGGGGAAGGTTAGGCGTATGTATGCCATGGGCATAGAAGATTTCTCGGCACGCTCCCTTGAGTTCATCTTTATCAATCATATCAGTAAGTCTGCCCAGATAACCATGACAAGTCGAAAGGATATAGACCAATAGCCGAGGCTTATAACATTACGCAGATTGAGAGCAACAATGGACTCAACTTCAAGGATCTTCATACGATGAACCACTAGATAAAGTCTTGGATACGTACCACTTATTCCTGGGTGAGCGACTTCCATCTGGATAGATACTTCAACGAGTTCTGCTTCAGAATAAATCGTTCACAGAGTAAAGAGATGATATTCAACAATCTGATTACAAAAAATGGTGAACAAGGACAAAATCTATCAAAAAAATCTGATATAGCGAAAATGATGACCTCAATTTTTTTAAGTTCTCATTTACCTATGTGATTGATGCTGTTTTTGTATTCTGTCAAGATTTCTTTTGTTTTCCCTTTCTTTGATATCTTGACGTTTATCATGTAATTTCTTTCCTTTAGCAAGAGCGATATCAAGTTTGGCTAAACCCCTATTGTTGATGAATAACTTTAGAGGAACAATGGTGTTACCCTTAGTGATTACCTTTCGATGTAAAACCCTTAGTTCCTTCCTATTCAGAAGTAATTTTCTTGCTGATTTCGGTTTATGAGAAAAATTATGAGCATACTGATATGGTTCAATTTGCATATTGATGATGAACAACTCTTGAGATTTATTGAACTCACAAAAACTTTCAATAATCGAAGCCTGTCTTAATCGGATTGACTTGATCTCACTGCCAGTCAAGACAATCCCAGCAGTGTACACCGAAAGAATCTCGTACTCAAATCTAGCCCTTTTGTTTAAAATAACAACTGAAGATTTCATGCTCAAGAGAAAAACCTAAGATGTGAAATTCACAAGAGATTTCACACGATCTTTAAGTTCCACAAAAGTATCTAATCAACCTAGTTGAGAAAGGGCAAACATTTTTCTTCTAGTCATGATCCTGAATCAACTCCAATTTTCGGATTGAAAATTTGTCGTTCTGGTAATAAATTAGTACTCTACCTTTATTTAGTTCTGGATTCCTCAATAGTTCTTTGCTCAAAGGATTCAGTATTTGCCGCTCAATTATCCTTTTAATAGGTCGGGCACCATACTCAGGATCATAACCCACCTCAGCAAGTTTTCTCCGAGCTTCTGCAGAAACCTGAAAAATTAAATTCCCCTTGAGCTTATGGATGATTCGATCAATCTGTATGTCTACAATTTTTTCAATATCTTCAATAAACAATGGAGAAAACATGACAATATCATCAATTCGATTTAAAAATTCTGGACGAATAGTTCGCTTTAATAAATTCAATACCTTCCCACTTGCATCCCTTTCAGCATCTTCAATATGTAAAAATTTGCTGAATGATTCCATAATCAATTCTGAACCCAAATTGCTGGTCATGATGATGATAGAGTTTCTAAAGTTGGCAAGCCTTCCCTTATTGTCAGTCAACCTACCTTCATCCAAAACCTGTAATAAGACATTAAACACATTAGGATGAGCCTTCTCAATTTCATCCAGCAGAATTACTGAATATGCTTTTCGCCTTACAGCTTCTGTAAGTTGACCTCCTTCATCATATCCAACATATCCCGGAGGTGCACCAACCAATCTGCTTACCGAATGCCGTTCCTGGTATTCGCTCATGTCAATGCGTGTCATATTTCGCTCGTCATCAAATAGAACTTCAGCCAAAGACCTGGCAAGTTCTGTTTTACCTACACCTGTAGTTCCTAAAAAGAGAAAACTACCAATAGGCTTATTGGCATCTTGAAGTCCAGCTCGGCTCCTGCGAACAGCATCACAAACTTTTCGTACAGCTTCATCTTGTCCAACCAATCTTTTATATATATGATCTTCTAATGAAAGTAGTTTTTCCTTTTCGGTCTGAAGAAGCTTTGCTACAGGAATTCCTGTCCATTTAGCAACTATTTCAGCTATGTCCGCATAGACGACTTCCTCTGTAATCATAGGGTCTCCAGATTTGATTTCTGCAATCTGAGACTGGATATTTTCCAACTGAACCTGCTGTTGTTTTAACTTACCATAACGAATTTCAGCAACCTTGGCATAGTCTCCCTCCCTTTCATACTTTATGGCTCTTTGCTTTAAATTTTCAATATGTTCTTTCGAAGACTGGATCTGATCTACTAATTCCTTCTCTTTACTCCATCGGGAATATAATTCTCCCCTTTCTTCCTTTAATTCAGCTAAGGAATTATTGATTCGATCTATTTTGTGCTTATCACCCTCACGAACTATTGCGGCAAGTTCAATTTCTAATTGTCGAATTTTTCGGTCTAATGAATCTAATACCTCTGGTTTTGAATTGATTTCTAATCTCAACCTAGATGCTGCCTCATCTATCAGGTCAATGGCCTTGTCAGGTAAAAATCTATTGGAAATATATCTATTGGATAATTTCACCGCACCAATTATTGCATCATCTTGAATGCGGACTTTGTGATGGGTTTCATATTTTTCTTTGATGCCTCTCAAAATAGAAATGGCATCCTCAACTGAAGGCTCATCAACGATGACCTTTTGAAATCTCCTTTCTAGAGCTTTATCTTTTTCAAAATACTTCTGAAACTCATCTAATGTTGTTGCTCCGATAGCTCGGAGACTACCCCTGGCTAATTCCGGCTTTAAAATATTTGCGGCATCCATTGCCCCCGAATGTGCTCCTGCTCCAACAAGAGTATGGATTTCATCAATGAATAAAATAATCGTACCATCACTTTTGATTACTTCTTTAATGACACTTTTTAGTCTTTCTTCAAAATCACCTTGGTACTTAGCTCCAGCAATAAGACTTCCCATATCTAATGCATAAACCACCTTTTCCTTTAAGTTTTCTGGCACATCACCATTGATTATTCGATGAGCAAGTCCTTCGGCAATAGCCGTTTTACCAGTCCCGGGCTCTCCAACCAAAATAGGATTGTTTTTAGTCCTCCGAGAAATAATTTGTAACAAGCGTCGAATTTCATCTTCCCGTCCTATTACGGGGTCTAGTTTGTTTTCCGAAGCTAGCTGATTGAGATTTCTAGCAAATTTATCCAACGCTTTATAATTGGATTCAGCATTTGCCGATGATACCTTTTCTCCACTCATGATTTCCTCTAAAGCTTTAGTCAAAAATCGTTTTCTAACGCCTTGAATCTTAAGCATTTTCCCTACTTCTGTATTTGAATCAAACAAGGCTTCTAGCAAATGCCCAATAGTTACATATTGATCACCACGATCTTCTGCAAGCGTCGAAGCACCAACCATCAAATGATAGAACTCTTCGGAAAACTGGCTCTCTTGACCATATACAATGGGTATTTTTTTTAATAATTGGTCGTTTTGCTCTTTGATTCGATTTAGATCAATGCCAATTTTTTTTAAAACTGTCGGAAGAATGTGACTATCAGCACTAATCATTGCACTCAAAAGATGTTCAGCTTTTGTCTCCTGATGGTTCATTGTTCGGGCTAACTCATCGGATTCGCTAATAACCTCTTGGACCTTAATGGTCAAATTGTTAAAATCCATTTTATCTCAATTTTTTCGACTATACTCATGTTAGTAAAATAATTCTACCAAATATGTCAACTCAATTATTGTACCAATAAACATTTAAGACATTTTGTCAGTGTGTTTTTACTTGCAAATAATACTATTCATCAATTACTTATAAGATATACTTCAAGTTGTTTGTAGGTTTATTCGCACATTAGTGAACTAAAAATAAGCTATATCAGAGTAAATAGTCAGCAAAGAATAAAATCATTTTGAATTCCGAATTTGCTATATAATAAGTTTTTAAGACTTCATTAGAAAAAGACTAAAAATTGAGGCTTTCAAATATTTACTTTTGCCCCATCAACGTATAATTATTTTTTGTGATTGACAAAGAAGTTTTTTCTCTTATTGAAACAGAAAAAGCAAGGCAGACCAATGGTATTGAGCTGATTGCTTCTGAAAATTTTACATCTCAAAATGTCCTTGATGCAACGGGTTCTGTATTGACTAATAAATATGCTGAAGGATATCCCGGTAAGCGGTATTATGGTGGGTGTCAGATAATAGATCAGATAGAGCAACTAGCTATTGCTAGAGCAAAAGAATTATTCAATGTTTCATTTGCTAATGTCCAACCTCATTCTGGTTCTCAAGCAAATACCGCAGTATTTGCATCTTTATTAAAGCCCCATGATCCTATTCTGGGTTTCGATCTCTCTCATGGAGGTCATCTTACTCATGGTTCTCCTGTGAATTTTTCTGGTTTACTATATGATGCCCATTTTTATGGTGTTGATCAAAAAACCAATTATATAGATTATGATGCTTTAGAAAAAACCGCTTCAGAGGTAAAACCAAAACTGATCATAGCCGGAGCTTCAGCATATCCTCGCGATATTGACTATGAAGCATTTAGAACCATTGCCGATAAGGTAGGAGCTACCTTACTTGCTGATATTTCTCATCCTGCTGGTTTGATTGCAATGGGATTATTAAATAACCCTTTTCCGCATTGTCATATTGTGACAACTACTACCCACAAAACTCTTCGTGGTCCTCGCGGTGGAATCATATTGATAGGGACTGATTATGAGAATCCCTTAGGACTAAGATTTAGAAATGGTAACTTAAGAAAAATGTCTCATCTGATCAATATGGCAGTTTTCCCCGGCAATCAGGGTGGACCATTAGTTCATTCAATAGCAGCTAAAGCCGTAGCGTTCAAAGAAGCTCAAACAGATGAATTTAGGGACTACACAATCCAGATTCAAAAAAATGCTAAATCAATGGCCCAGTCTTTTTTAAAAAGAGGCTACAACCTTGTATCGGGCGGCACAGACAATCATTTGATGCTAATAGATTTGAGAAATAAAGAAATTACTGGTAAGGATGCCGAAGCTGTTTTGGAGCGAGTTGATATTACGGTAAATAAAAATATGGTGCCATTTGATGATAAATCACCTTTTGTCACATCAGGTATTAGAATCGGAACGCCAGCTATTACTACCAGAGGTCTTGAAGAAAATCATATGGATCAGATTGTTCATTTTATTGATAGAGCACTTAACTCCATAAATAATGAATCAAAACTAGACTTAATTGGTCATGAGGTACGTGAATTTATTTCGCCATTTCCTTTGTTTGCATGACTATCCTGATTGGTAGAAGTTAAATTTTTGGATTATAAGAGGATTAATTTCGTTTTAATCATCTGTTAATAATTTGATTCATCTACATGAATTAATTTAGAATAAAGTGTATTTTTAACCAAATAAAAATAACGTATGAAAAGTATTTTTTTCGGAATATGTATGATTCCAGGGATTTTAGTTGCCCAAATAACCTATATCCATGCAGGAAAAGTTTTTAATAGCGAGAACGGGGAAATTGACGTAGAACAAACCATTATTGTCAATCAAAATCTAATTGAGAGTGTTGAGAATGGATACATAAACCCAACTGAGGAAGATGTCCAAATTATAGATTTGAAAGAAAAAACCCTTTATCCAGGGTTTGTTGATATGCATGTCCATATTGAGTCGGAAAGTAATCCCAAGATATATTTGCAGCGGTTTCAACTGAACCCTGCAGATTTAGCATTTAATTCAACTGTCTATGCCAAAACCACCTTGTATGCTGGATTTACAACCGTTCGGGATATTGGAGGAACCGGTGTAAATGTCGCCTTAAGAAACGCCATAAATGCAGGCAAAGTGATTGGACCAAGAATCTTTACTTCTGAGAAAACCTTGGCCACAACTGGAGGTCATGGAGATCCTACCAATGGATATAGATTGGATTTACAAGGCGATCCAGGTCCTAGAGAAGGTGTTGTTAATTCGATAGCTGATGCCAAAAAAGCAGTTCGACAGAGATATAAGAATGGTGCAGATTGGATAAAAATCACCGCTACAGGAGGTGTGCTAAGTGTAGCGAAAAGTGGACAAAATCCGCAATTTGAGGAAGACGAAATAAGGGCTATCGTTACAACGGCTAATGATTATGGCATGAAGGTCGCGGCACATGCTCATGGAGATGAAGGAATGGCCAGAGCAGTACGTGCTGGAGTAACAACAATCGAACACGGTACCATGATGAGTACTAGAACAATGGATTTAATGATTGAAAAAAATGCCTATCTGGTGCCAACTATCACTGCCGGAAAAGCTGTAGCTAGAAATGCTGAAATCCCCGGATATTATCCCCAGGTCATCGTACCAAAAGCTTTATTGATAGGATCTTTAATTCAAGATACATTCGGTAAAGCATACAAAAGGGGAGTGCCAATTGTCTTTGGTACAGATGCAGGAGTTTTTAAACATGGGGAAAACGCAAAAGAATTTTATTATATGGTTGAAGCTGGAATGCCTGTAGCAGAATCGATTCAATCGGCTACAATAACTGCTGCAAAACTCTTAGACCAGGAAGACTATATTGGCAAAATCGCTCCTGGCTATTTTGCAGATATAGTTGCCTCGGATGAAAATGCGTTAGATAATGTCGAAACACTTCAAAATATTACCTTTGTGATGAAAGATGGTGATATATATGTCAACCACTAAATGTATGTTGATATAATAGACCGTTTTTCTGTGTTTGTTTTGCAACCTCATTGATCCAAGGTTCGGGATCAGTGAGGTTTTTTTGGGATTTAGACTGTAGAATTAAATGTCATAAGGAGGTTTACTATATGTTGCGATTGACTCTTGATAGTTTAGTTAGATTGCAATCGGAGGATAAATGATAAACAGATTAAAATTATTCTCTGGGAATAACTTTAATTTCAAATAGCTTATCCCAATTTTTTCCTGTCACAAAAAAAGTCCCTCTATTTTGGTGATAAGCAATTCCATTTAGGACATCCGGATTAGTGTCTGGGTCAACCAAATCTTTTAAACCCTCAAAATTTACTAAACCCTTTACCTGACCTGTCCTTGAGTCTATTATGACTACCACCTCACGATCTTGTTGATAGGTATTAGCATAAATGTAGCCATCATGACACTCTAATTCGTTTAATTTATTTATTAAGGTTCTATTTGTGGTGGCTTGTATTTTGTCGCCTGTTTCTATGAAGGTTTCTTTATCTAAAATCCAAATGTTATTTGACCCATCAGACTTATATAGATACTTTCCATCACTACAAAGTCCCCATCCTTCTTTACTGATATCATAGTCAAAGGAACTCTTTAATCCCAAAGTTTCTAAATCATATACAAACCCAATTTTGGAAGTCCAGGTCAACTGAATGATTCGATTATCATAGATAGTGATTCCCTCGCCAAAGTAGGATTTATCTAAAGGTATGTTTCTTAAAACCTGACCAGTCTTGTAGTCTACTTTTCTCAATGTTGATTCTCCTCGTAATCCAGTGCTTTCGTATAGAGTATCTCCATGAAACTCTAGACCTTGAGTATATGCCGTTGGATCGTGTGGAAAGGAATTTAGTATTTCATACCCAAACAATTTAGGAGTAGTGTCTGAAAAAATGTCAATTTTTTTTTCTCTTATGTAGTTTTTTCCATTGATATAACCTATCGCTTTAATTGTTTGTTCACCAAGTGGCTCATCTGTTAATAAAAGTGGAGGATTTATTGGTTTTCCGTTGAGTTCAAATTTGATTGAATCTAGTTCAAATGAAGTTTTTTTTATCTTGATATTAAGTGTATCTCCCCAGGATAGTCTTCCAGCGTTTGGAACATCTATATTTAGTGGATTATTTCTATTGTCTTTACAAGTAAAGAGAGCAAGAAATAATAGTGGTACAACACTTAGTCGAAACGATTTCATGGGAGTCAAATTTAATAAATAGGTCTTTTGAATATCTATAAACTCTTAAATTTGCCTTGGCAAGTTCTGCACAACCAGCTCCTGCCGAATCCCCCCCAGGGTGGGAACGCAGCAAGGGTAGGTGGTCGTAGCGGTGTGATGCAGGGAGCTTGCCTCTTTTTATAACATATGCCTGAAGTTGTTTTAATTACTGGAGCCTCATCGGGTTTGGGTTTGACAACTGCACGTTTTTTGACAGAAAAGGGCTATACCGTTTATGGTACTTCTCGAAATCCCAATAATTATCCTGAATTAAATGAATTTTCGCTTTTACCTCTGGATGTATTGGATAAAGATTCTATTAGTAGATGTGTTAAAAAAATAATTAGCAAAAGCAACAAGATTGATGTATTGATTTGTAATGCTGGATTAGGCATTGTTGGTCCCTTAGAATTGGTTAATCATCAGCAGGTGAGTAGGCTTTTTGAAACTAATTGTTTTGGCGTAATTTCAGTTATTCAAGAGGTTTTACCACATATGCGTGAGGCAAAAAAAGGATTTATCTTAAATATTTCTTCAATTGCTGGTTATATGGGGTTACCTTATCGAGGCGTTTATTCATCTTCTAAAGCTGCACTTGATAAGCTGACTGAGTCCCTGAGGCTAGAAGTAGCAGAATTTGGAATACGGGTTTCCACTTTAGCCCCTGGATCTTTTGCAACTCCAATTACAAACCGAAGAATTAAGGTTGAAGTACCCGAATCTTCGTCTTATCATGAGACTTATACCAGGATTCATAAACAAATTAATCAAGATGTTGATGGTGGGGGTAATCCGATAGAGGTGGCTAAAAAAGTTCATCAAATAATAAAAAAGAGAAATCCTAAAGTTCATTACCGGGTTGGACCACCGATGCAAAAATTGTCTATAGTCCTCAAGGATTTATTGCCCTCGAAAACCTATGAAAAATTATTGAAGAATCACTATAAATTACACTAATTAGACCATGAAATTCTTTATTGACACAGCAAATCTAGACCAAATAGCCGAAGCCCAGCAACTGGGTTGTCTTGATGGGGTAACCACCAACCCTTCCCTAATGGCTAAAGAGGGTATCAAGGGAAATCAAAATGTCATCAATCATTACAAGGCAATCTGTGATATTGTAACTGGAGATGTGTCTGCTGAAGTCATATCTGTAGACTATCAGGGAATCATCAATGAGGGTAAGGCTTTGGTAGAGATTCACCCTCAGATTGTGGTAAAAGTTCCTATGATTGAACAAGGAGTAAGGGCTTTAAGGTATTTTTCTGATCATGGCATTCGTACCAATTGTACATTAGTTTTTTCTGTCGGTCAAGCATTACTAGCTGCCAAGGCAGGAGCGACTTATGTATCTCCTTTCATTGGTAGACTAGATGATATTTCTACTGATGGACTTGGGTTAATTGAAGAAATCCGTGAGGTTTATGATAATTATGGTTTCCAGACGGAGATTCTTGCTGCTTCCATCCGACACACGATGCACATAGTGAACTGTGCCAAAATAGGTGCTGATGTGATAACAAGTCCATTAAGTGCTATTAAGGGTTTACTTAAGCATCCACTAACGGACATTGGACTTGAAAAGTTTCTATCTGATCATAGAAAATCTCAATAGTTATTTTGCTATAAGATGTTTCAAAATTTAAAATGTGTATTCTTATATAAATCATCCATCATGGGTTGAGTTGATCACAGCTTCCATAACAAACTGATTAGAAATTTCCATTTTAGGTTACGATTTCTCAACTTGTAAATGACATTCTTGGTAAATGTATTTATGGTCTAGGAGAGATAATCACTGAAACTGATGTTTATAATTCTACTGAAAAGTATTATAATGTAATCTCGTTGATTGGATTGAAAGAGGTATGTAAATGAGAAAGTTTTTTGTATTTGTTTTATTGACATTCACGATCACCAGTTGAGATACAGCGACTTATGACCATTCTTATGACTCCCCCCTATTTTTTCCTGATATGGCTTTTTTTGATTGATTTCAGGAAGAAATTTGTTCAAATTTCGGCTTTTTTCATTGATTTTTGAGGGTTTTCTAGGGATTTCGACTCTTTTTTACCGATTTTTAGATGTTTATATGTGTTTTATATGTATATTCTAAGGAATTTTACCCGAAATTTGCTGCCCATGTATAAATGAATAGAAATTTCTTAGAAAATCATCCAATAAAGCCTTTTTTATCAAATTAATTCCTATATTTGATACCTATATGTATAACCATTAAAATTTTATTACCTACCCATGTACGTATCTCGAATACCAAACCGAAAATCCAAGCCCACATGGCTCATCCGTGAGTCCAAATGGGTCAACGGTAAATCCGTCAAAACCACTATCGTTAATATCACCAAACTTCCTCTACCGATCATTCTACAAATCAAAGAACTCTTCAGTGGAGGAATCGTGGTCAAGTCCATTGAAGATGCCTTCACGCTGATCAGCAGTAAACCACACGGTCATGTAGCTGTGGTACTGCATATGATCAAGAAACTAGGCATCCCCAAGTTGCTTGCACCTAGAG